>JAUXJL010000174.1 GCA_030624805.1 Acidimicrobiia bacterium | reverse complement strand
TGGTAACAGCTGGCCGAGCTGTGATGGTGAAGCTCTTCCGTTGACCGGCTCTGCGGAAACCACCATTGAACTCGTGCATCGCTTGACTTCGGCTGCCCTCGGCGTCCTTATTGTGTCTGTGCTCGTGATGGCGCTGCGGGCCTACCCCCGTCGTCACCGGGTGAGGTGGGCAGCCTGGGCGACCCTGGGTCTTGTGATCGTGGAATCGCTGATTGGCGCCGGGCTCGTGCTCTTCGAACAAACGGGCGATTTCGAGGGAGTGAGCCGGGCCTACTGGCAGGCCGGCCATTTCGCCAACACGCTGCTACTCCTGGCCGCCGCAACACTGACGGCCTGGTGGTCATCGGCCACTGCACCGGGTCACGGGGTTTCGGTTACCGGCCGGGAGCGCCGGATGGTATGGGCGGTGGGTGCCGCCATGCTGGCGGTAGGGGTCAGCGGGGCGATTGCGGCCCTCGGAGACACATTGTTCCCGGTGGACACGTTCATTGAGGGGTTCGAGAGAGAGCTTTCGGCCACCGGCCATGTCTTCGAGCGGCTGCGCATCTTTCACCCGTTGATAGCGGTTGGGGCGGGCCTCTATGCCGCGTGGGTATCCAACCAGCTAGCGGATCGTCGACCGGGCCGCGTCGGTCAGCTGGCTCGACTGGTCAGTCTGCTGGTGTTCGGCCAGCTCGCCCTCGGCACCATCAACGCACTGTTGGCTGCGCCTGTGTGGCTGCAGCTGCTGCATCTATTCGTTGCCGACCTGCTCTGGATTGGCCTCGTGATCCTCGCCTCAGATGTTTTGGTACCGGAACGCACCGAGGCGGTCGCATGACCGTCCAGCCCGTCCAGATCATCGATCCCCGAGCAGCGCCCGCTACACGCCTCGCCCGCGTCAGTGCATATATATCCCTCACCAAGCCACGCATCATCGAGCTGCTGCTCGTCACCACGGTGCCGGCGATGATATTGGCGGAACGCCGCTGGCCCGGCACCTGGCTGGTACTAGCGACGCTCGTCGGCGGGACTTTGTCGGCGGGGGGTGCCAATGCCATAAACAATGTGATCGACCGGGACATCGACAAGCTCATGGCGCGCACCGCCCACCGGCCAATGCCCACCCATAAGGTTGAGCCCCGCCCGGCCCTCATTTTTGGTGTGGCACTCGGCCTTAGTGGATTCGTGTGGCTGTGGGTAGCCACCAATCTCTTGGCCGCCGTCCTCTCGACCGCTGCCCTCCTCTTCTACGTTTTCGTCTACACCCTGTGGCTCAAACGGTCATCAACCCAGAACATTGTCATCGGCGGTGCCGCCGGCGCGGTGCCGGCGCTGGTGGGATGGGCGGCAGTCACCGGGTCTCTGGCCCTTGCCCCGTGGGTGATGTTTGCCATCATTTTCTTTTGGACACCACCTCATTTCTGGGCCCTGTCGCTCCGGTACCGAGATGACTACGAACGCGCCGGGATCCCGATGCTGTCCGTCGTCATGGGGGAGAAGGCCACGCTTCAGAGCATCCTCCTCTATAGCATTCAGCTGGTTGCGCTCACACTCGTCTTGGGCCCGGCGGGTGACATGAGCCTGTTCTACCTGGGGGCTGCCTGGGTGCTTGGTGTTGGTTTTGTCGCCGGCGCATGGCAGTTGCGTTCTCACCCGGAACAAGCGATGCGATTTTTCGGCTACTCGAACGTATATCTCACGCTGTTGTTCGGAGCCATCGCGATTGACGCGCTTTTTTCATAGCGTCCCGGTAACGCCGCAGGGGAGCGCAATACGCAATACGCAATATGTAATACGCGATACGCGTGATCGCCGTGGCGGTGGTTGAAGAGCGTTCTTGCTTCCTGCGTCCTGCTTCCTGCGTCCTGCGTCCTGCGTCTTGCGTCCTGCGTCCTGCGTCCTGCGCTTCTGCTACACTTCGACCCACGATGACATCTACCTATTTCGCGTTCTTCTTTTTCGGGCCTACGCCCGGGTAGAGGTCGCGCGAAACACACCACTACCCGGAGCGATGGCTCCGGGTTTTTTGCATCCGGGGCCCACTAGGAGGACCCATGGAGATGAAAGCCCACAGAAACGGCGGCGGCGAGACCTCGGTTACCGTCGGCACCGCCGTCGTTGGCGGTGGAGCCTTCACCGTCATGGCTGGGCCCTGCGCCGTTGAGTCAGAGGTTCAAATCATGGAGGCGGCTGAATTCATTGCTGAAGGTGGCGCGGCCATTCTGAGGGGTGGGGCGTTCAAGATCCCTCGGTCTCCTTACGACTTTCAAGGTCTCGGCGAGGAGGGACTTCGGTATCTCCGCAAGGCGGGAGATGCCACATCGCTGCCGGTTGTGAGCGAGGTGACCGAGCCCGACGACGTTCCGCTGGTCGCTGAGTACGTAGATATGGTGCAAGTCGGTGCTCACAACATGCAGAACGTCGTTCTGCTGCGGGCGGTGGGTCAGGTCGACCGCCCGGTGCTCCTCAAGCGGGGGCCCTCCGCCACCATCGAGGAATGGCTCCTGGCTGCCGAGTACGTGCTCAATGAGGGAAATATGGATGTCGTGCTCGGCGAGCAGGGTATTCGAACGTTCGACACCCGCACCACCAGCACGCTCGATATCAGCTCGGTTCCGGTTATCAAACAGCTCAGTCACCTGCCAGTCATCATCGACCCGTCTCACGCCTCCGGGGCGAGTGCGATTGTTGCCCCGCTGGCTTTGGCGGGTAGAGCGGCAGGCGCCGACGGCCTGATGGTCGAGGTGCATCCAAGCCCTGACGACGCCCTCACCGAGGGTCCGCACCAGCTGGATCGCGACGAGTATTTCTCTCTCATGCATGCCCTGGGGATTGTCCGGCTTCGGGCTGATATCGACCTTGTCGACCGTGAAATCGTCAGGTTGCTGGCCCGCCGGGTCAAGCGAGCCGTCGAGATCGCCCACATCAAAGTGGAGGAGGGTATTGCGCTGCGGTCACCAGATCGGGAGGTCGATTTGCTCGCGGATGTGCGTGACGAAGCAGATCGGCTTGGTCTTGACCCGAAGGTGGTCCAGAGACTGTTTGAGGAGATCCTCGACTATTCGCGCCAAGAACAGCGCCGGGCAGTGGGGGCCGGGTCGGAGGATGATCCAGCCTGACCCCGGTAGCGTGATGCCATGGAGCCCACCCCCGAGAAGAAAACGAGTGCGGCGCGACGGGTCACCAAGAGGACCACGAAAGCGGTTGCTTACCGGGTAGATGAGTTCTTGTCGGCCAAGGGTCCGCGCTTTCGTGCCCTCGCCCTAACCCACGCGTTCAACGCGGCGGGGGACACGCTTGTCGCAGTTGCGTTGGCGGATGTGCTCTTTCTCACGCCTGAAGCAAGCGAAGCACGCGGCAACGTTTTCCTCTACCTGGCCGTTACGCTCGCCCCCTTCGCCGTCATCGGGCCGTTCCTTGGAGGCCTGTTCGCCCGCTACCCGGTCGCATATCGGAGAGGGCTCGGAGTCGCCTCAGCGGCCCGAGCTGTGGTGGCTCTCTTAATGGTCTTCAATCTCAGTAATAACATCGTGTTGTTCCCGCTGGCGTTCCTCATGCTCGTGTTTTCACGTGTACACGGCATCAGCCGGAACTCGCTCCTGCCGGTCGCCCTCGAGGGGTCGCACGAGTTGGTGGCGGCGAATGCTCGAATGGCAAAAATTGGAGTGGTGTCGGGTACGATGGCTGCGCTGGTTGGTGGGGGCCTGGCAACGGGGCTCGGAGCTCTGTCGGAGGATGCCGGCAGCCGGGCAGCTCTGCTGCTCTCGATGTTCGCATTCGCGATTTCAGCGATCGCCGCCCAGGGGGTCCCGTTCCCGCCCAAGCCGGATAATCAGGGGCAGCGCCGCGGCGTCCTGCGGGTGGCGCGATCAGTGCGGCTAGCCCAGCTAGCTACGGCCGGCGTTCGGTTTATCAATGGATTCCTTCTCTTCCTGCTCGCCTTTGCGTTCAGAGACGAAGAGGCCGGGCTGTTCGATTTCGGTTTCTTGCTCGGCGCGGCCGGCGTCGGTTACTTCCTCGGTGCGATCGTGGCGGCCTGGCTGGAGCGCATATTGCGGGAGGAGCCGATGGTGGTGGCGGCCCTCGCCATCGAGGCAGCCGCCGCCTTCGTCGCAGCCCAATCGTTCGGACTGGTGGCCGGAGCCGCCTTGGCGGCGGCCGCTGGGTTCGCGTGGGGAGTGGCCAAGCTGGCCTTCGACGGGCTCCTCCAGAGATCGGTTTCGCACAACGATCGTGGCCGCGCCTTCGTTCGAGCAGAAACGCTCTTTCAGTTGTCCTGGGTGCTCGGGGCTCTCATTCCCACGGCCCTAACTATCCCGTCCGGCGGCGGATTGGCCGCGGCGGGCGTGTTAGCCCTCGGTGCCCAGACTTTGTACGTGGCCGGGCTCATCCGGCCTCGCCCGGAGCAACCGCTGCCGAGCTCGCCATCTCCGGATCCCTAGGCTTGCCCCCTTCATGCGCCCCATCTCGTTCCTCTCCGACTTCGGTCTCACCGATGAATTTGTCGGTGTTGTTCACGGTGTCATAGCCCGCATTGAGCCCGAGTTACGGGTCATCGATGTAACCCACGGTGTGCAACGCGGGAATGTGCGGGCGGGGGCCCTTGCATTGGTGCGGGCCGTTCAGTATCTGCCTGAGGGTGTGGCCCTGGTTGTGGTCGACCCGGGAGTAGGCACAAGTCGCCGGCCGATCGCGGCCCTCACACCATGGGGCCACTTCGTGGGGCCCGACAACGGGGTCCTGGCACCTGCGGTCGCGATGGTGGGTGGCGCTTCCGAAGTTGTTGTCCTCGAGGATGAGCGGTTTCGAATCCCGGCCCTAGGTGGGAGCACGTTCGATGGGCGCGATGTGTTTGGGCCGGCTGCGGCGGTACTGGCCTCCGGGCAGGCCGCAATCACCGACCTTGGCCCCACCCTTCCCAACGAATCACTTTCCCCGATGCTGCTACCCCTGGTTGAGCCTGAAGGCAACGGAATCAGGGGAGAGGTGTGGTGGCTCGATCAGTTCGGCAACTGCCAGACAAATGTCTCCGCCGAAGATCTCACCGCCCTCGGGGCCTCACCCGGCCGCGAAGTTACTCTCCAAATCGGGGGCACTGAGCACAACCTGCCGTGGGTAGCCGCCTATGGCGAGGTCGAGCCGAGCCAGCTCCTACTGCACCTCGACTCGTACGGCTTGATTGCGATCGCGGTTCGGGAGGGAAGCGCCGCAGAGCGTCTCAACCTGGCGGAGGGGCACCAGATAGTGCTGAAGGCATAGCGCGAAGCGCA
>JAUXJL010000020.1 GCA_030624805.1 Acidimicrobiia bacterium | reverse complement strand
CTGACGTCGCCGGCATCGCCGGGTTTTGTCCTCGGACGGTTATTTGTTCGCTGACAGTCGACGGTTCCCCAGTTCGCAGCAAACAGCAAGCGGATCGGTTCCCAAGAACGTTGCTGGTTCAGGAAGTCGGGGTCACCCTGGGCCCGGCGCCGGCGGCGCCGGCCGTCGACCAGCTCAAACCCAGCGGCAACAACGCGGCTGAGAAATCGAAAATGCTGAGCAGTATGGGTTTCCAACACGATTGTTGGCTCGCCTTTGAAACGTGGTTGGCCTGGGCTTGGCGCCGGCGGCACCAGCCCTCGACCAGCTCACGCGCGGCGGCAGCACTCGGCTGCCCTCTGGGCAGCTAAGCAGTTGCGTCGCAACTGCCAAGCCGGGCGAAGCCCGGCCTTTCTCAGCCTGCAAAGCGCGCCACACACAACGAGGCTGAGAAATCCGAAAAGCAGAAATCGCGATATCGTCTCGTTCATGCGAATAGGCATCGACCTGGGTGGGACAAAAACCGAGGCGATCGCGCTTGGCGACGATGGTGAGGAGCTGATGAGGCATCGGGTGCCGACTCGCCGGGAAACCTACGATGACGTCATCGAGACGGTCGTCGAGCTCGTCAGACACGTCGAGAGCGAGCTGGGCAGCTCGGCCAGCGTTGGAGCTGGAACACCCGGGGCGATTTCGCCTGCCACGGGGCTCATCAAGAACGCCAACCTGACCCCCCTCAACGGACGGGAGCTCGATCGAGACTTGTCGAACGCCCTTGACCGGGAGGTCCGGGTTGCCAACGACGCCGACTGCCTGGCCTTGTCGGAGGCCACCGATGGGGCCGGGGCCTCCTTTCAGACGGTTTTTGCCGTCATCCTGGGAACCGGTGTTGGGGGCGGCATCACCGTTGATCGGCGAATCGTGAGCGGGCCCAATGCCATCGGGGGTGAATGGGGACACAACCCGCTCCCCTGGCCGACCGGAGCCGAAAGCGAGGGACCGAACTGCTACTGCGGCCGCTCCGGGTGTATCGAAACCTACCTATCGGGTCCCGGCCTGTCCGCCGACCACGAACGGGCCGTGGCAGCCACCCTGACAAGCCAGGAGATCGCCGCGGGTGTGCTTCCGGGCACCGCGGACAGCATGGCCCGTTACGTTGACCGTCTGGCGCGGAGCCTCGCCACAGTCATCAATATCCTCGACCCACATGTGATTGTTCTTGCCGGCGGCATGTCGCAGATACCAGACCTGGGAGAGGACGTTGCCGACCGCTGGGGTCGTTATGTGTTCTCAGACCGAGTCGACACCCACATCACCGGGGCGGTCCACGGTGATTCGAGCGGCGTACGGGGGGCGGCCTGGCTGTGGACATGACCGGTAGATTCCGTTCATGAGCCAAACAACCGACACGCTCGATCTTCTCGAGTACCGCCGAATCGTCGCCGCCATGTACGAAGAGGTGCGCCAAGGCGATATGGATGCCACGTCGTGGAGCCATTGGCGAACCGACCGCGACGAGTTGTTCGCCACTCACCCCCAGAGCCCGCTCTCGTCCGAAGTCCTGGACGGTTTCAGCGGACTTCCGTACTTCCCATACGACCCCTCCTGGCGCCTCGAGGCCGGCGTCGAATCGATCGACGACCCGCCCGTGCAGATCGGTCACAGTGGTGAAGGCGCCACCACCTTCCGGCCATTCGGCGTCGCGAGAATACGCCGCCAGGGCGTCGACCTCGAGCTGGTCCTGTATTGGCTGACCGGATACGGGGGCGGCGTATTCCTCCCTTTCCGCGACGGCACCTCGGGAACGGACACGTACGGAGGGGGCCGCTACCTTCTCGACACAGTCAAGGGGGCCGACCTCGGACACACCGACGACATGGTGGTGCTCGACTTCAACTACGCCTACCACCCGAGCTGCGTGCATGACGATCGCTGGTCGTGTCCGCTCGCCCCACCCGAGAACTGGCTGAGCGTCGACGTGCGAGCGGGCGAACGCCTCTAGGCAGCAACCTATTGGTTGCAGGGCACAACAAACGCCGATTCGGCAAGTCGCCGAACCCGGCCGGCCGCCTGTGCGAGCCGATCGCGATCAAGCGTCCCGTTGGCTACCGCGGCCTCGATGACCTCGACGACGGGCCCTACCTCCGTCGGATTGTCAACGATGAGGAGATCTTCGCCCGCGATGAGCGCCTCGACTGTGACCTGTCCGAGCGTGCGGCCTTCCCGAACGCCCGCCATGGAAAACGCATCGGTGATGGCGACGCCGTCGAATCCGAACCCGGTTCGAAGCAGCCCGAGCACTGCCGGCGAGAGGCTGGCGGGATTGGCGGGGTCGAGAGCCTCGTAGATGGGATGACCAACCATGACGGCGCCGATCCCGCTGTCGATGACGGACTGGAAGGGGGGAAAGTCAACCTCTTGCAGAGTGTCGAGGCTGGCGCCGATCGGTGTGACCTGGAGGTGTGGGTCGACGGTTGACAGGCCGTGACCCGGGAAGTGCTTGGCCGTCGTGACGATGCCGAGCGATTCAAGAGTGAGCTGAAAGTCGATGCCGCGAGCAGCCACCACCTCGGGATCGGGGCCAAAGTTCCGTCCAACGAGCACGGGATTGCTCCCCCGCGCCACGTCAAGGACGGGTGCAAGGTCGAAATTGATGCCGACTTCGACCATTGCGTTCCCCATCGCCAGGGTGGTCGCAATGAACTCCTCACGTTCACTATTGACTGAAGGAGACGAAATGCCGACGGCGGCGAGTCGCTCAACTCGGCCGGGCTCCTGGTCGACCGCCACGAGGATCTCGGCTCCGGCCGCACACGCCATCGAGGACGTGAGCGCCGCCACTTGCGAGGTGGATTCGAGGTTCTTTCGGAACAGGATGACGGCGCTGCCGCCCTCGGCCAGGAACGAAGCCGTGGCAGGGTCGAGCGTGGTGCCGGGCAGTCCGGCCAGGACAACCGCCCGGGCATCCTCGGCGACCGTTCCCGACGGCAACGTAGTGGTCGTGGTTGTAGTCGTCGTCGGTGGCGGTAGTGACGTTGTCGTCGTCGGCGGTTCGGTTGTGGTGGTCGTTGAGTTCGGCGTAGTGATTACCAGGCTCTCGGACGAGGCCCCGGAGCTACAGGCGGCGAGGCCAAACGCCACGAGAAAAACAACAATGAGGGGCCTCATGCGAGGTGACCATACCCCGGCTATCCCGATAGCCGGGTCCACTGCAAGTTCTCGCGTCCCTCGACCTATCCTGGCTCCCCTATGCAACTCGAAGTTGGCGATGCTGCCCCGTCGTTCAAGCAACCGGACCACACCGGAACCCAGGTTTCCAACCGCGACTTGGCTGGCTCGCGTGCGGTCATCTACTTCTACCCGAAAGCGTTCACGCCCGGCTGCACGACCGAATCCTGCGACTTTCGCGACAACTATCGGGCGTTTCAGGCGGCCGGATACGAGATCCTCGGGGTAAGCCCCGACCCGGTCGATCGGCTCGAGGCATTCCGACAAGAACACGACCTCCCCTTCCCGCTCCTGTCGGACCCCGATCACAAAATGGCGGAGGCCTTCGGAGCGTGGGGTCTCAAGAAGAATTATGGAAAGGAATACGAGGGCATCATCCGATCCACCTTCACGATTGATGAGCACGGTCGTATCGATCGGGCCTGGTACAACGTGCGCGCCAAGGGACATGCCGCCCGGGTTGGTTCGGACGTGCTGGAGTGACCGTGGCCAAGGAGCAAGCCCAGAGTCTCGAGGACGTGTTCAACCGCAATCTCGACGAGCTGCTGATCGAACGCGGTCTTGAGCATCGCGACCTGCTGGACTTGCTCGAGGCCGCCAAATACACACCGGATACACCGGCCACTGTGTTGTTGAACGATGCCGTTGCGATGGCGGCAGTGCTTGGAGTGTCTCCGTGGCAATTGCTCGTTCCGACGGAAGGGGAGTCGATAGATATCACTCCCGGCATTAGCGTCGATGGGCGCCTGACCACGTTCTGGCTGCGGGGGCTGGCCCCACTCCGCAAGGAGGACTTCACCGATTTCTGTCGGGCGGCCTCGCTTGACGACTTGGACGCCGACCGGGTGGCCGAACTCTGGGTGCGGGCCGAGCGGACCCGGACGGCCGGCCTGGCACTTGCTCTCAACGAGGCGATCGAAAACAAGGACCTCGAAGATGTCAAGGTGCTGTCGGAGCTGGCCTCCCGGCTCCTGGATCAGCAAACCCTCGAGCGAGCGGACAGCCGGGTGCCTCGTCCGGTATCAGGCCCCGAGCTGGACGCCGCCGTGACCCGGGCCACCCGGTTCCGCCGGCAGCTGGTCCCCCGCCAATCCAACCGCTGACCCGGAAAACGCGGAACCGGCTCCGGCCCTTGCCATAATCGTGGCCGTGAAAGTCACGCTCATCCCGGGAGACGGCATCGGCCCCGAAGTGTCGCGTGCCATGGTACGGGTGGTCGATGCGGTGACCGGCGGCACCATTGAGTGGGAAGAGCAGCTGGCCGGAAGCTCGGCGGTCGACGCCGGCCACAGCCCTCTGCCCGCCGCCACCGTGCAATCTATCCGACAGAATCGGGTTGGCATCAAGGGCCCGCTGCTAACTCCAATTGGCGGGGGCTGGCGGTCTGTGAACGTGTCAATCCGTCAGGCACTCGACCTCTACGCCTCGCTCCGGCCGGTGGCGTCACTGCCGGGGCCAAGCAAGTCTCGGTACGAGGACGTCGACCTGGTGGTGGTGAGGGAGAACACCGAAGGTCTCTATTCGGGACGCGAGCACGAAACTGTTCCGGGCGTAGTGGAGGCACTCAAGATCGTCACTCGCGACGCCTCGGAACGTATCGTCAGATACGCGTTCGAGTATGCGAGGGCCAACGGCCGCGCCAAAGTCACCGTCTCCCACAAAGAGTCGATCATGCCACTCTCGGATGGGCTCTTCTTGGATGCAGCTCGGGCGGTGGCAAAGGACTACCCATTTACTGCCGTCGAATACGTCGGGCTCGACAACCTGATGATGGAGCTCGCCCTCGACCCCCACCAGTTCGACACTATTGTGCTCGGAAACCTCGACGGCGACCTCGTGAGTGATCTGTGCGCCGGCCTCGTCGGCGGCCTCGGCCTGGTGCCGGGTGCCAATATCGGAGAGAAATTCGCGGTATTCGAAGCCGTCCATGGCACGGCCCCCGACATCGCCGGCCAGGGGATCGCCAACCCGATTGCCTTGATCCTGTCGGCCGAGCTCATGTTGCTCCATGTCGGCGAACGAGACGCCGCTCAACGCCTGAGAGCGGCCGTCGAGCAGCTCCTGATGGATGGATCGGTGCTCACCGGTGACCTGGGTGGTACCGCTACCACCGAGCAGCTGACCGAAGCCCTGTTGGAGGCGCTGTGAGACACGAGATCGCCCTCATCGTCGGGGCAGGGATCAATCAGGAGATCACACCAGAGGTGCTGCGGGTCATCGAAGCGGCCGGTGTGACCATCGAGTGGAGCCGGGTCGATGTAGTCGGATCGGACTACTCCACTGCCCTCTCGGAGCTGGACAGGGCTGCCGCGGCCGCCCGCTCCACCGGGCTGGCTCTCAAGACTCGCCTCCTCACACCACCCGGAGGTCCGGGCGGTGGCTCAAACAATCTGAACGTGATGCTCCGTCGTGAGCTCAGGTTGTTTGCAGGGGTGCGGGCCATCCGCAGCCTCCCGGGTGTCTCCACCCGCTTTCCCGATCTCGACCTCCTGATCATTCGGGAGAACAGCGAAGGCATATATAAGGGGATCGAACACGAAATCGTGCCTGGGGTCGTCGAGTCCATCAAGGTCGTCACTCGGGAGGCATCCGAGCGAATCGCCAGGTTTGCGTTTGAGACCACGCTCCATCTCGAGCGCCGCCAACTCGCGTTCATTCACAAGGCCAACATCATGAAGCAGTCCGATGGCTTGTTCCTCGAAACTGTCACAGAGGTGGCCGAGGAATACCCTCAAGTTCCACTCCGGACCGTCATCGTCGATGCCGCCTGCATGCAGCTGGTGATCGATCCGTATCAGTTTGACGTGCTGTTGATGGGGAATCTCTACGGTGATGTGCTGTCCAGCTTGTGCAACGGTATTACCGGCGGCATCTCGTCAAGTCTCGGCATCGACATCGGTGACGATGTCCGCATCTATGAGGCCATCCACGGTGATGCCCCTCACCTGGCGGGCAAGGGGGTTGCCAACCCGTTGCCACTGCTCACCCCGGTAGTTGATCTGTTGCACTACATCGGAGAGGGAGAGGCTGCGGTCCGGATCGGAGCGGCCATCGAGACGGTGACCGAAGCCGGCATCACGGTGACCGAAGACCTGGGCGGAACGGCGAGCACGACCGAGATGACGGACGCCATCATCGCCGCGCTCTAGGACGCTTGATCAACCTGGGGCTACAGCAGCCGTGCTGATGCGGGGGTCGGCGGCCGCCTGCCGAGTGCCGTCCGACTGGACCCTGATGATGGAGACCGGGCCCCAGCTGGGTTGGGCAGGCACCACAACCGGATAGTGACCCCGGGCCCCGAGACCTGCAACCACCTCAGCAGGCATGGTGTCCTCCAGCTCTGGACGGGAGTAGGCGGCTGGGCCAAAATACTCGAGCGCCCAGCGCGGCATCGACTGAGCTTGCATTGGATCCATGCCCAAGTAGAGGATGTTGGCAGCCAGCTGGGCCAGGATCTGGGGCTGGAGGTCGCCGCCGCGGCTGCCGAGCAGCATCGAGAGCTTCCCGTCCTTGGTCCAGAGCGAAGGTGAGAGTGTGTGGGCCGGTCGCTTGCCGGGGGCCAGCTCATTGGGATGCCCCGGCTCCAAGCTGAAGCCGGCACCGCGGCTATGGAGCCACACGCCGGTGGAGCCGGCTGAGATCCCACTTCCGATCCCGTGGAAGTTCGATTGCATGAGCGAAACGCCCATTCCTGCCTCGTCGATGGCGCACATGTAGGCGGTCCCGCCCGGCAAGGGTGATGGCGACGGCCACTGGGCGCTCTCACCGGCGAGGGCGTTGGCGCGCTCGGTCAGCCGGAGAGGATGGAGAAGCTCGTCGACGCTAGCGGTCATGTGGTCTGGATCGGCCAGGTGCAAACTCCGATCCCAGGCGGCGGCCCGGTACGCCTCTATCAAGAGGTGATGAAAGTCGGGATCAGCGAAGTCGCGAGGAGCACCGAGTTGCTCGAAGATTCCGAGGGTCGCGAGGGTTATGTAACCCTGACTATTGGGAGGAATCGTCCACGCCGTCTCCCCCAGCACATCGAGTTGGGCACCGTCGACCCAATCAGAGTGGTTGGTTGCCAAGTCCACGGTTGTGATCAATCCGGCCGTGGCGGCTTCTATGGCTGCAGCCACCTCACCGCCATAAACAGCTTCACGCCCCTTGAAGGCGATGGCCCGCATCACACCAGCCAGCGCCGGCCGCTTCATCTCCGAGCCTTCGGCCGGCGGGACTCCGTCTGGATACAGCTCGAAGGCTGAAGGCTGGCCCCCCACCAAATCGGCGATATTGTCGAGATTCAGAGCCATCTCCGGAGAAACTGGAAACCCCTCTTCTGCCAGCTCGATCGCCGGCATCAGCACATCCTCGAGGGAACGCGTGCCGAATCGTTCCAGCAGCGCGGCCCAGCCATCGACACAACCGGGAACAGTGACGCTGGCCGGATGCTGAGGCGGCATTTCCTCGTAACCTTCGGCGCGGAGGGCGGCAGCTGATGCGCCAATGCCTGCCCGACCGCTGGCGTTGAGGACGGCGGGCGCATCGCCTCCGGGCTGGTGGACCAGGGCAAACAGGTCGCCGCCAACCCCACAATCGGTCGGCCGAACCACCCCGACAATCGCGTTCATGGTAATGGCAGCGTCTACAGCATGGCCCCCCGACTGCATCATGGTGGCCGCGGCCTTTGAAGCACGGTGATCCGGCGAGACCGCCATCGGACCCGTACCGGTCATTTCGCGTCGAACCATGAGCGCCAGCCTAGATTGCGCCAGAAATCCGCGTTCGCGTTTGTCTAATCGGCCGAGGCGCCAACCTCAGCTTCCTCTGCTACCTCGACTTCACGATCCTGCGCCGCCAGGGCGGCCTCGTGACCCTCAATGTCGATGTGGGGAAGCCAGTTGAGCCACTTGGGCAGGTACCAGTTGTAGTCACCAAGCAGCTTCATCGAGGCCGGCACCAGTATGGATCTCACGATCGTGGCGTCTAGGAACACTGCGACGGCCAGACCGAATCCCATCTGCTGGAGGGGGATGAGCTCGCCGGCGGCGAATCCTCCGAACACCGCCACCATGATGAGAGCTGCCCCAGTGATGATCGACCCGGTTGTGCGGAGGCCATGGGCCACCGACAGTGTGTTGTCTCCAGTCAGATCGAAGTGCTCCCTGATCCTGCTCAGCAGGAAGACGTGATAGTCCATCGACAGCCCGAACAGAACTGCGAACAGGAAGAGTGGGAGCCAGGCCTCGATCGACTCCACTGCCTGGAAACCGAAAATGTTCTTCACCCACGACGGACCGACTCCCTCCTGGAAGAAAAGCGCAACCAGACCGTAAGCCGCGGCCACCGACAGAAGGTTGAGGAAAATGGCTTTCACAGGCAGCACTATCGATCGGAACACAACAGTGAGCACTATGAAGCTCAGCCCCAGAACGAATATGAACACGATCGGGGTTCTGGTGGTCACGTCATCGAAGAAGTCGACGTTGAACCCACTGGCACCGCCTACCAACACTTCGACGTTAGAGCCGGCAAACGACGCCGGAACCAAATCGTTCCGCAAGCTCAGCACCGCGTCCGCGGCGGCATCGCTTTGAGGGTCGCTCGTCAAGGGAATCGCTAAGAGTGCCAAGTCACCTGCTTGGTTGACGATCAATGGATCAGCGGCACCCATAGCCGGGTTCTCCGCGGCGGCGGCGCTGAGGTCCGCCACAGCTGCTTCAACCTCAGCGGTGACCGGGCCGTCGATGACGACCTCTATCGGGTCGGTCGGAATGAACCCGAAGTCGTTTTGCAAGATGTCGAAGGCCTGCCGCGATTCCAGCCGCTCGGGGAGCGTGCTCGGGCCGGAGAATCCGGTATCCATGCTGAGCCAGAAGGAGCCGAAGAACAGCATGAGCGCTGTTCCGCCGACCAGCCACATCACCGGCCGACCCATGACCGAGTGGGTGATCTTGTCCCACATACCGCCCTCGGCGGCGAGGTCCGAGTCGCGAAG
Source organism: Acidimicrobiia bacterium (assembly GCA_030624805.1). Classification (GTDB taxonomy): domain Bacteria; phylum Actinomycetota; class Acidimicrobiia; order Spongiisociales; family SHLN01; genus SHLN01. The sequence continues at coordinate 4,514 of JAUXJL010000020.1, read as the reverse complement.
CGTGACAAGGCCGGCAATGACGCCGAAAACGCCAATCACGAGGACAAAAACGCCGACGCCAGAGATAATGTCGCCGAAGGTCCCAGATAGAAGAGCGCCGAGTGCCAACGTCAGCCCACCAGCAACAGCGATGACGGCACCCTTCTTGAACATCGGCCAGCCGTGGCCCCACGCCAGGCGGTCCCCCAGCAGCGCCATGACGGCGGGAAGCAGGGTCATCGAAGCGGCCACGGCAACGAGCACCACCAGAATTGCCCCGACACTCAGGCTGCGAAAGATCGTATTGGGTACGAAGAGCATGCCAAGCAGGGCCAGCACTACCGTCAGCCCCGAGAACAGCACGGCGCGGTTGGCAGTCGCCCCCGCCCGGCCGATCGCCTCCATCTTGTCGAAGCCGTGGGTACGCTCTTCCCGGTACCGGGCAACAATGAAGAGTGCATAGTCGATCCCGACCGCCAGGCCGATCATGGTGATGAAGTTCTGGACAAAGAACGTAAGGTCGAACAGCTGCCCGACCAGGGAGACCAGGCCAAGGGCCACGAAGATGGCGGCGAACGCCAACAAGATCGGCAACGACGCAGCCACAGCGGTCCCGATCACTGCGAGTAGCACGACGATCGCCACCGAAACGCCGATCGACTCTCCCTTCACCAGCCCTTCCTCGGCCAGAACCACAAAGTCGTTGTTAGCAGTCGCTTGGCCAAAGATGCGAGCTTCGATGCCGGCCGGAGCTGCGACGGCATCGACCGTCTCACGGAGCTCTTCGGCGTCAGTCGAGGCTTCGTCGATGTCCGGATTGGCCAGAATCACACTTACGATCTGGTTGAAGCCGTCAGGAGAGATCTGCGGCTGGCCGTCGCGACCCACCGCGGAGGCCAGTAGCACCTTGTCGGGGCCGAGGCTGACGGCGGCCGCCTCGATGTCGGCAACATACTGTGCGAACACGGGGTCGGTTGCCGATACGGAATCTGAGCTGATCACTACGCTCTCAAAGAAGGTCTGGGGCCCACCGAACGGGGGCTCCATGCGAGCCTCGAGGAGAAGCTCGGCCCGCTTGGCCTCCGGATTATCGGTGAAATCGAAATCCGTCGTCAAAGTGTCGGCTAACAAAGACGAGATGAGGCCAACGGCCACGACGAGAAGGACCAGCCATCCACCGATTACCATCCATGGTCGTTTGCTGCTGGCCCTGGCGAGCGTTTCAGGATTGATGTTCACGGTTCCGGCCTCCCCGACTCGGCATCTACCTACGACGTAAGCAACAAAGCTAGTAGACATCCGGTCCCAACCAGAGAGAATTCTTCTAGTCGAGTTCGATGAAATCGGACAGCACACTGCCTTGCGGCAAGGTTCGCTCTGTATTCGTTGCCTGGATAATGCCGCCACCGTCGGTCAGGACTGTTGTGTTGGAGCACCCACCCGCCTCGTAGGCCTGATAGTTGATCCGCACCGCCCCCGGCCTGACCACTTCGCCATCAAGGGCTAGAGCCCCGAAACCACTCCAACGCACGACCACGGTTGGGTCATCACAGGCTGCGAACACCTCGGACCACACCATCGGCAGAATGAGCTCTGATCCCGGGGAGTACAGGTCTCGAATCACAACTGAGGTCCCAGCCGCCATGTCGGCGATTTCCCCTCGCCATTCGTCGGCACGTCGGGTAATACGAAACCGGTACTGAGTCCTCGGCTGCCACGGGTAGTCGCGGGTATTGGGGTCGTTGGGAGTAGAAGGGAGCGCCGAGCGGGAGCCGTCCAACACCCGACCGGTGTGGTGATAGCCACCCCAGTTGACAGCAGTGTTGCCCGGGTGACGGGCGTTCCATTGCAGGCCAAGGTGGGCTCCGCCGTGGGAGCGTCGCCCGTCGCCAAACGACGCTTGCAAGGCCCAGAAATAGAGATGGTCGAGACGGGGAGGCTCGACGATCTCAAAGGTGGCCTGTACCCCGACCAGCGGTGCGGAGGGCGGCATCTGCCAGTGCAGGTGGAAAGAGGAGGCGCCGTTTCCCGACGGGGGGCGGCCGGTCACTCGCCGACGCTTGCCAAAGATTCGGTTGAATACCATCCGGGCGACGATACCGCCTCAACCCCGCCCGCCCGGCTCCTCCGGTTCCCGGAGAGGGCGTTGCAGCACGGCAAGAAGGCCTTTGGCGTGCGTGCCGACGGTGCCTTGGGCGACGCCGATTTCTCCGATCGACCGCTAACGGCCGCCCTCGTCTATGTCCGCGAGTTGTCTCTCGAGAAAACGCTGCTCGGCTGCGCTTCCTGCCAGCGCAAGCGCTCGAGCGTAGGCCGCCCTGGCTTCGCTGCTCCGACCTAGCTCGTCCAGCAGGCTGGCGCGGGCCGAGTGGAAGAACTGATAGTTATCGAGCTCAATGCCGAGCGGCTCGATGAGTTCAAGACCGGCCTCGGGTCCCTGCCACATGGCCACAGCCACGGCCCGGTTCAGCTCGACCACCGGGGACGGCTGCAGGTTGTAGAGCTCCCCATAGAGGGCGGCGATCTGCTCCCACGAGGTGGCCTCTGCATCACGCGCCTCGGCGTGGACGGCCGAGATGGCGGCCTGCAGCTGATACGGTCCTACCTGGCCTCGTCGCAGGGCTTGCTCGACCAGGTTGATCCCTTGCGATATCTGATCTTGATCCCAGACCGACCGGTCCTGGTTCTCGAGCAGCACCACGTCTCCGTTGACATCCACGCGAGCCACTCGCCGCGAATCGTGGAGGAGCATGAGCGCCAAGAGACCGAGGGTTTCTGGCTCATCGGGCATGAGGTCGGCGAGCACCCGTCCGAGACGTATTGCTTCACGTGTGAGTTCGGCGCGCAGGTGCCCCTCACCTGATGTAGCGCTGTAGCCCTCATTGAAGATCAGGTAGATGACGGCGAGGACCGCGCTGAGCCGATCCGGCAATTCATGATCGGGAGGGACTCGATATGGAATCCCAGCGTCGCGGATCTTACGTTTGGCCCGTACGAGCCGTTGCGCCATTGTCGCCGCGGCGATGAGAAATGACCGGGCGATCTCGGTAGTGGTGAGTCCGCCCAAGGTGCGCAAGGTCAGCGCTACCCGGGCGTCTGAGGCGAGGGCCGGGTGGCAGCAGGTGAAGATGAGCCGAAGCCGTTCGTCCGCAATTGCGGTATTCATTTCATCCTCATATCGCTCGTGACCCCCGTGAGCCTCGAGCGACTCCAGCAGGCGCAGTTTGGTTTCGAGTGAGGCATCGCGTCGCAGCCGGTCGATCGCCTTGCGGCGGGCGGCAACGGTAAGCCATCCGGCCGGGTTGGCCGGAAGATCGGTCGCCCATTTGACGGCCGCGACCTCGATCGCATCCGAGAGAGCATCCTCCGCCAGCTGGAAATCTCCAACGTAGGAGATGAGCCCGGCCAGCACCCGCCCATACTCATCCCGGAAGACACTTTCGAGAGCAGCATCGGCGAGGCCTCGCGTCACGCGGGCGCTACTCCAAGTCCCAGACCGGGCGCACCTCAATCGACCCGAACATTGCCCCGGGAATCTTCGACGCCACCTCGAGGGCCTCGTCAAGGTCGGCGCATTCGACGAGGTAGTACCCGCCTAGCGCCTCCTTGGTCTCGGCAAACGGACCGTCGGTCACCAATACGTCTCCGTCTCGCACCCGCACGGTGGTGGCGGTCGAGATCGGCTGGAGGGCGTTGCTCCCGAGGTGGATGCCGCGGCCGTTGATCTCGTCGTTGAAGGTGGCATAGGCCTCGAGTATCTCCTTGGTCTCGGGCTGGGCCGGATCCATCGGCGCCGAGTTATCGCCGTATATGAGAAGCAGGTACTTCATGTTGCTGCCTTTCGAATTGCGTTCATTGTGGCCGACCGGTGACTGGGTTCCCCATGAGGATTCCTCCTGTGATGGCGACTCCCACCGTCATGCTCATTGAGACAACGAAGTGGAGACAGCCAAATCGACAAAGAATCTCGGGAATGTTTCTACGACTTCTGCTTGGAAACGAAGGCAGGTCTATCCCCAGCCCGAATTGGGATAGATCTGATCGATGATCTCAGCGAGCTCCGAACTGCACAAAGGATCGTTGACGGGTGGTCTCCCGGAAACACGAAGTTGCTGATCCTTGACCGCTCGCTCCAGCACGCCTCGGATCACCTCGTCAACGGGACACCCAGCTTGGGCGGCGGCCTTCTCCAGCCGCATCTTCAAGTCGACCGGCAAACCAATGGTGGTGGGCTCGAAAACTTCCATCGCCGGGCCAGCATAAAGGCCGATCCTCGAGACAGCCAGGCAATTATCGGAATACTTCCGATACGGAAGGTCAGCCCTCTGCAAATCAACACTCGACCCTTGCCACTTGCCCACCGCGGGAGATACACTTGCACCCTGCGACGCGGGGTGGAGCAGTCTGGTAGCTCGTCGGGCTCATAACCCGAAGGTCGCGGGTTCAAATCCCGCCCCCGCTACGATTGAAACCCCCCAGGGATGGGGGGTTTCTTCATCTCCGAACTCCGAGGCCCCTACAGCAGAGGCGAGGCT
>JAUXJL010000089.1 GCA_030624805.1 Acidimicrobiia bacterium | reverse complement strand
CCGTTTGGTCCGATCAGCCCAACAACCTCATGGCGATGTAGTTCGAGAGTCACATCGTCGAGCGCGTGAACTCCTTCGAAGTACCGTTTGATGCCGGTGGCCCGCACCGAATCGTGCGGGCCACCAGGCTCACCTAGCTTGGTTGCCATCCAATCCGGTCAGCGAATCGCAGCCGGTGATGTTGCCGTCCGAAGTTCCATGAACGACGGCACCGAATCCATGACACCCATCATGCGATGGGGCCGCCCAAACACGGTGTGGTTGTCGGCGTTGAGCGTGACGTCGCCAACAATGAGCGCCTCGTTGTCCAGGGTCTCGAGGTAGTTCGCCAGCGCCACCGCGTCGGTGCCACCGGTCGCCTCGATTCCGTTCGCAAGGGCCTGGATCATCTGAGCTCCACCGAGTAGAGCCGCCGACAGCGGCGGTGCGCCTGCATCAGACATCTCCTGGATAAAGGTGTTCACCTCGGGATCGGGGTCGTCACCGAACAATGAGACATACGTGTTGTAGTAGAAGTTGTTGAGCGGCACGTCCTCCTGGTACCAGAACGTGCCGTCACACGCCCAGGCGCACACGATCGGCGTGTCGTCGCCGAGGCTCCGCAACCCGAAAACCAACGCCGGCAAGTCGTCGAAGGCGGTCGTGATGGCGATCACGTCTTTGTCCATATTGGCGACGGCCGTGACAGTGTTGCCGACAGTTCCGTCGAACCCGGTGAACTGTTCGGTGGCCACCACTGTGCCGCCAAGCTCGGTGAACCTCAGGTCGAAGGCGTCGACCACGTCCTGGAAGTAGACCAGCAGGTTGTCTTTGACGACCACCGCGTCGTTCCAACCCTGGTCACGGGCAAATTCAGCGAGAACTGCACCCTCGTCCTGGGCCTGGTTACCGAAGCTAAACACGATCTCACCGTCTGCACCAAGGCCGACTGGCCCAAACCGGTCGGTACCGCCGCACGGTGCAACGGTCAGGATCCCGGCGCCGATGCCCTCTTGAATGGCCGGTGCGGCAAAGTCGAAGTCACACGTCACGATCAAGATCTCGGCCCCCTGGCTGATCAAATCGACGGCCGCCGACTTCACGAGGTCGGGCTCGACCGTGGAATCGATAGCAAGAATCTCCAACGGTCGCCCACCCAACACTCCGCCGGCGGCGTTGATCCGGTCGGCCATGATCTTGGCTGCCGTGGCGGCCGGGCCATTGAACGGCGCCATGTTCTGGGTCAAGTCGACTGCGGCCCCGATGATGATGGGCGAAACATCAGGCGGCGTAGTCGTAGCCGTCGGTGCTCCCGTCGTGGTGGTGGCTGCTGCGGTCGTCGCGGTGGTGCCGGCGGTGGTGCCGGCGGTGGTGTCTGAGCTGCTGTCACCGCAGGCGGCTGCTATGAGGGCGAGTACCGCCAGCAAGAGCAAGAATCGGGTCCGTCGAAACATCGTGTCCTCCTCATCGAACGCGGGGTACCCGCTGCGGCCGGACACTATCAGGAAAGTTCCCGCTCTGTCTTGATGGCAGCAATCCACTAGGCAACAGCCCAAACGGTGACCTAGTGTGGAACAAGTCTGCTGAACAAGACCTGAGGGAGGCTGAACGCTCATGATGGTGAAGACCAAATCTGTAGGGAGGCGATGACCGATGTTGCTGGCAGCGGTCGATTACTACCGACCAGACACGCTGGATGAGGCCCTCGAGGCCCTCGTTTCAACAGAAGGAGCGCGCCCATTGGCAGGCGGTCAAAGCCTTGTCAGCATTCTCAAGCTGCGAGCCGCCTCGGTCGAGTTGCTCGTCGACATCAGCCGCCTCGAAGACCTCAGGACCATCGAGGTGGCAGACGACGGCGCCGTCCGGATTGGGGCTGGGGTGACCTACGACGAGATGGCGACGTCTCCCGACCTTCACCAGTCATATGCCTCACTCAGCAATATTGCTGCTCATACCGTCGACGCCCAGGTCCGAAACCGCGGGACTTTCGGCGGAAACCTCTGTCACAACGACCCGATAAACAACTTTCCGCCGGTGGCTGTTGCGCTCGACGCCGTGATGCACGTCACGAGCAAGAACGGAGACCGCGACATCGCGGCGGGCGACTTCTTCACCGGATATTTTGCCAACGCTCTCTCCCCCGATGAGCTCCTCACCGGCGTCACGCTGCCCGCGCTGGATGGCCGCTCCATTGGGTACCAGGAAGTCGAGATCGGCGAGGCGGCCGCCCGAGCGGTTGCCGTAGTCGCCACCTCCAACGGGAACATAGAAAGTGCCAACGTGGCTCTCGGATGCCTTCCCATACCGATGCGAGCACCGGGGGTGGAGGCCGCCCTGGCCGGGGCCCCCACTACCGCCGAGGCGGTGGCCGAAGCCACCGCCTCTGCCGCTGATGGGATTGAACCTCTGACAGACGCCGACGCCAGCGCCGACTACCGCCTGGCGATGGCTTCGGTGGTGGCGAAACGCGCAGTGATGGAAGCGATCGAGGGAGGCCATCATGGCTAACGCACCCGGACCCGTACAAGACATCGAGTTCACCCTCAACGGCGATCCGGTGAGCCGCACGGCCTCCTCCCGCCAGTTGCTCGTACATTTCCTACGCGACGATCTGGGTCTCCGTGGCCCCAAGATCGGCTGTGACACCGGCCATTGTGGCGCCTGCACCGTCAACTACAACGGCAAAGTGATAAAGAGCTGCATGACCTTGGCCGTGCAGGCTGACGGTGCCGAAATCGAAACCGTCGAGTCGCTGGCAGGCGAATCCGGTGAGCTCGACGACCTGCAGGAGTCGTTTCGCGAGAACCACGCGCTCCAATGCGGGTACTGCACGTCCGGCGTGTTGATGAGCTCCAAATTCCTGTTGGAGCGGAACCCGAAACCGACCGCAGAAGAGATCCGCGAAGGCATCCAGGGCAACATCTGCCGGTGCACCGGCTACGTGAACATCGTCAAGGCGATATCAGCCGCCGCCCACGGAGACAAGGGGCTGGACCTCATTGAGCGGATGAACAGAGAACACAGTCAGGAGGTGAGGGGATGACCGCCCCCACGACCGAGAAGGTAGCCACCACCCCTTGGACCGGACAGAGCCTGCCCCGCAAGGAAGATGAACGGCTCTTGAAGGCGCAGGGTTCCTTCGTCGACGATGAGGGCATGTATCGGCAGGGCTACGCCGAGTTCGTCCGCTCGCCCTATGCCCACGCCCGCATCGTAAGCATCGACGTCTCCGCTGCCGAGGCGCTGGCGGGTGTGATTACCACGCTCATCGGTGACGAGGTCAAGGCAATGACCGAGCCACTCTTCCAGTTCGCCCCGAAGGAAGACGGCAGCCAGATGAACGAGTACCTCCTCGGGGTCGACATTGTGCGATATCAGGGTGAGGCCGTTGCCCTGGTTATGGCGGAAACTCGGGAGATCGCCCGCGACGCCGCCGACCTGATCGAGGTGGAGTACGAGCCACTGCCGGTCTTGCTCGATGGGGTAGCAGCGGCCGAGCCAGACAGCTACGTCCTTCATGACTCACTAGGCGACAACATCGCCTGGAAGGGCCTATTCGACTGGGGGGACATCGAGTGGGCGCTGGAAGAAGCCGACCACGTGGTCAAGATCGACAAGCTTCATTTCCATCGTTATTCCTCGACCCCGATCGAGTGCAACGCAATTCTCGTCAACTGGGATCCCGGCACCGACATGATCCGGGTCGTTTCCAACAATCAGTTCCCCATGTTCGGAGCGCTGGTGATCGGGCCATCCATGGGAGTGGGTGTCGACCAATTCGACTTCGTCTCCCAAGATATTGGGGGCGGGTTTGGCATCAAGATCAACTCGTACACACATATTGGTGTCCTGGCACTTCTCTCTCGCAAAGCAGGACGCCCGGTCAAGTGGACCGAGACCCGCACCGAGCACCATCAGTCCGGCGGGCACGGCAATGAGCGGACGTTCCTCGACATCGAGGTCCCGGTCATGGCGGACGGGACCATGCTCGGTTACAAGATGCGGGCCTTTGACGACGCGGGGGCCTATCTGCACTATGAGCCGCTCGGCGCAGTCATCTGGTCGCAAGTGGTTCCGGGCCCATACAAACTCAAGCACGTGCAGGTCGATTACACCGAAACGCTCACCAACAAATGCCCGGCGGTTCCCAACCGCGGCTATTCGCGCATGCAGCACATCTGGTTCCTCGAGCGAGTGATCGACCTGGTCGCCCAGGAGCTCGAGCTCGACCCGGTGGAAGTCCGCAAGCTCAACTACATCCAGCCCGAGGACTATCCGTACACCACACCAAACGGCTGTGTTTATGACTCGGGAGATCTTCCTACCGCCCTCGACATGGTCCTCGAGATGATCGACTACGAAGGCGCCAAGCAGCTCAAAGAGGAGCGGGCCGGGAGCGGCAAACGAATCGGGATCGGAATCGGTACCACGCTCGATTCGGGCACGAACAACTTCGGCCAGTCCCGGATCTTGAATCCGGAGCTTCCGTTTTCGGGCAACGGAGAAGCCTGTACCGCCCTACTCGACCTCTACGGCGAAGTGATGCTCAAGCTCGGGACCAACCCACAAGGGCAGGGACACGAAACTACCGGCTCTCAGGTGGCAGCCGACATACTGGGCATGAGCCCCGAGAACATCCGGGTTTGGGCCGGGTTCGACAAATCTCACAGCGCCTACATCGGTTTCTCCGGCACGTATGCCAGCCAGTTCGCCGTTACCGGGATCAACGCAATTATTGGAGCGGTTGAGAAGCTGAAGGCCGAGATAATCGAGGTGGCGGCGCACGCGTTCGGCGCCGAGCAAGACCAGGTGGAGCTGGTGGACGGAGAGGCCCGGATCATCGGGAATCCCGAAGCCGCCATCCCCTTCATCGGCATCGCCAACATGGTCTTCGCCAACAACTCCACCCTGCCCCACGAGATGGCTGAGAGGGTCTCGCTCACCTGCCGGCACGTATATGTGCCGAAGTTTGAGCTTCCGGATGTGGAGAAGAAGTACGGAAACCTCACGCTTACCTACTCGAGCCAGACCCATGCCGCCGTCGTCGAAGTTGATGAAGAGACCGGCAAGGTGCAAATCCTCGACTATGCGGTTGTTGACGACTGCGGCAAACGGATCAACCCGATGGTGGTCGACGGCCAGGTGCACGGAGCGACCGGGCTCGGGATCGGAGCCGCCCTCAGGGAGGCCTTCGAGTACGACGAAGACGGACAGCTCCTCAATAGCAACTTCCTCTTCTACCACGCAGCTACTGCCACCGACGTGCCGAACATCAAGACCGACCACATCGAGTCCCCTTCACCGTTCAGCGGAACCGGTGCGAAGGGTATGGGCGAAGGCGGCGGAGCCCCGCTCCACACCATCTCCTCTGCCATTCAGGATGCACTCGGCCCGGGGAAGGCGATTGTGAGTGATTCTCACAATCCGCCGGAGCGAGTCTGGCGTTTGCTCAACTGGGATGGCCCGGCTGATGAGCGAGGTGTGAGTGTGGCTTCGAAGGGGACGACGAGCTGAGCGCAACCCGTGCCGTCGGCTGATTTCGAGCAGTCGCTCGAGGTAAGCCGTTCTCCTGAGGAGTGCTGGGCAGTGCTCACCGATGTCGGGACGGTGGCGGGCTGGGTGACCGTTGTCGGTGAGGTGTCCGAAACCGAGCACCTCAAAACGTATGGGGCCGTCCTCGAGGACCAGTTCGGGCCGTTCAAGCTGAAGGCCGATCTCGACATTGAGGTTACGGATCTCGACGCCGGCACCTCAATCGCGTTTCGAGCCAAGGGCCAGGATCGTCAAGTCGCCACCAGCATCATTGTTGACGCCACCCTATCTCTCGGCCCGTCAGGTTCGGGCACCGCCATCCACGTCAAGGGGCGCTGGAACGTTATCGGGACGGTGGCCACCATGGGCTCGGGAACGATCCGCAAGAAAGCCGACCACATCATGGAGGAGTTCTTTGCCGCGGCGGAGGCCGAGCTGAACGGCTAACAGCCGCCCGGCCAGGTCAACTCCGCCCTGGGCTTCGGCGAGCGGGCAACCGGCGTGGTTATGCTCCGGTGATGCCTCTCTACATGGATATTCACCCCGGCATGGGCGATGCCACTCCGGAGGACGTGGCTGAGGCCCATCGCCGTGACCTCTCTGTCCAGGATCAGTTTGGGGTCAAGTTCCTCAGTTACTGGTTTTCTGACGACGCGGAAGGTAAGGCCTTCTGCCTCGTCGAGTCACCCGACGTCGAGTCCATGGTTGCCTGCCACAAAGTAGCTCACGGTTTGATGCCCCATGAGGTGATCGAAATTTCGGCTCCTACTCTCGCCCAGTTCATGGGTATGACCGAAAAAGACGAGCACGACCGGGTAACGATCGGCGGCCAGCCAGATTCCGCTCTGCGAGCCATCATGTTCACCGATATCGAGGGATCTACTGCCATCAGCACCGGTCAGGGCGACGAAGCGGTTGTAAAGATTGTTCACCGTCACGACGCGCTTGTCCGCGGAGCTCTAGATGATTGTGGCGGCCGGGAAGTCAAACACACCGGCGACGGCCTGTTCGCCAGCTTCACCTCCGTCCTCCGAGCAGTCGAAGCCTCGATAGCCATCCAGCGCGGCAGCTCGGAACGTCCGGCCACTGGACCCGACCTGGCAGTAAAAATCGGGATCACTGTCGGTGAGCCGGTGGAAGAAAGCGATGACCTCTTCGGTGCCTCGGTGAATCTGGCGGCTCGTATCTGCGCACACGCGGCAGGTCGTCAAACGCTGACATCTGGGACGGTCCGGGATCTCGCGATCGGCAAGGGGATCGAATTTCGTGGTCAAGGCACGATTGGCCTCAAGGGTTTCCCCGATCCTGTCCCGCTGTTCGAAGTGGCATGGGAAAAAGCGGCATCTGAGTAAGTCTGTCCCGCCACGGGAGTCCACCGTTCGCCGAGTAGCTTCGATGAGGACCGAGGGAGGAGCCGGAATTGAGCAACCTGAGCCTCGAGGGAAAGACCGCCATCGTCACCGGTGGAGCCACATTGATCGGCGCCAAAGTGGTGGAAGCTCTTCACAGCGCAGGCGCCAGCGTCGTGTCGGCGGATGTCAATGAGGTCGATGGGCAAAAAGCGGTCGAGGCCCTCGGCAACGAAGCCATCTTCTCCCACACCGACATAACCGACGATGCTCAATTGGACGCGCTGGTCCAGCAGTGTCTCGACTCCTTCGGGGGAATCGACATACTCGTCAATCTGGCCGCCACCTATCTCGACGATGGGTTGGGGACGACTCGCGACGATTGGCTGGCCGCTCTCGATGTCAACCTCGTTTCAGGAGCGCTGCTCATCTCGAGGGTGGCCCCCCACATGGCTGCTCGGGGAGGTGGTTCGGTCATCAACTTCGCCTCGACGTCGGGAAAACGAGCCACAAAAAGGACGTTCGTGTACTCCGCCAGCAAGGCCGCCATCCTCGGTATTACCCGCAACCAGGCTGTTCAGCTTGCCGAGGACGGAATCCGGGTGAACTCGGTTTCTCCCGGATGGACGTGGAGCAATCCGGTGAAAGCGATGTCGGGCAATGACCGGGAGAGGGCGGATGAGTTCGCCGGGAAATTCCATCTGCCGGGCCGCATCGCCGACCCCGAAGAGGTCGCCCGGGTGGTCGTGTTCCTCGCCTCCGACTGGGCGTCGTT
>JAUXJL010000134.1 GCA_030624805.1 Acidimicrobiia bacterium | reverse complement strand
TACACCATTCAGCCACCGCCCGAAGGCTTCGACTCATGGGATGACTGGGCCGGCGCTATGGAGATTCCCGAAGAGAACTGGAACGACGCCCGGGCCCTGGTGGATCCCGACGGGATAGGGCCCCGCATCTTCTTCCAGCGAGTACCTGAGGGCAAAACTGCCAAGAATCGGGTTCACCTCGACGTGAACGCCAGCGGCGATCACATCACACCGGCCGAGGAACGGCGGAGCCGCGTCGATGCCGAAGTTGAGCGTCTCGTGGCTGCAGGAGCGACTGTGGCCGGCCCGATGGAGCAACGCGGCGAATATTGGGTAGTGCTGGGCGACCCGGAGGGGAACGAGTTCTGCGTGCAATGACGGCCGAAGATGCCGCGGTTCGCCTATTCGTGTACGAACAAGCGCGGCAAGGCCGAATCCCTGCCCCGATCGACATCGCCCGGGAGTTCTCGGTCACGCCCCGGGCGGCTGGAGAGACGTTGCAACGGCTGGAGCGTGACCACGACGCGCTTGTCCTCTTGCCGGGCAGCCCCTATGTCTGGCTGGCCGACCCGTTCTCGGCCTTGCCGACCGACTACCCGGTAACCAGCGCCACCGGCCGCTGGCACGGCGCCTGTATTTGGGACGCCATGGGCATCGCCGCCCTGGTGGGTGCGAGTTGCGAGATACCGACCGCCTGTCCTCAAACAGGGGTCGGTCTGCGAGTGACCACCCGCGATCACGAGCTGCTGGATGCACCAGGGGTTGTTCACTTCGCGGTCCCGTCCCGCCGCTGGTGGGAATCGATCGGGTTCACCTGAGCGACAATGCAACTCTTCCGGTCGGAGGAGGACGTCATGGCATGGAGCGCAGCTACCGCAGTTCCTGTGGGCGCCATATTCTCGCCTGAGCAGCTGTGGCAGCTGGCGATTCGCTGGTATGACGACCGTCTTGAGCTTGGCTGGAGGCGGCGAACAGTTGGGGAGCGCCAGGTCATACTCGACGAGGTTGGCCTAACCGGGGAGTTCTGGAGCCTTACCGGCTGAGCCCTTCCGCATGGTCGGAGCTCCAGATCTCTTCACCGTCCTCATCCACCCGAACGGTGCGATGCAGGCTGCACCTTCCCCTCATCGCCGGCATTGTCTTGTTCAGTGTGGCGCTCAAAGAAATTGTCGCTCACCCTGATGACAGCCTCAGCTCGTAGGCCCGCTGGGTGCTGGCCGTCGGCATTGGACTCGTGCTGTTTGCGTTTGTAGGTGCGGCCTAGCGGGTAGCAAAACGGATTCCTTTCGAGCGGTTCGGCGCCGCGGCCGCGGTGGCATTGATCGCCGTTTTGGGGGTGGGATGGCGGCACGCACATTGCTTACCCTCGTCACCTTTGTCCTGGTGGTTGCGCTTGTCGCCGAGACAAATCGCTTCAAACAAACCAACTCCGAGAAGTTCGCCCTGCTCCGAGATTGAGGGCCGCCGTAGGCTGGGGCCGAAGCGATGGAGGTGTGATGGCGCCTGTAACACGACGAACCTTTCTCAAAGATCTCGGCCAGGGAACCATGGCAGTGGCTGTTCTCGGGCTCACCGTGGTTGCGTGTAGCTCTGACGGTGATGGGACGGCGTCTTCGGCGAACGAAACGACAACGCCCACAACCGGTGGGGCGGTCACGACATCGACCACCCAAGAACCAACGTCGACGACGGGAGGATCGGGAGACGGGGAGGCCTCCGGGGCCGTGGTGTGGGAGCGCGTGGTGCTCGGCTCGGTATCAGCCTATCTGCTGGTCCGGCGGGGAGAAGTGGCGATTGTTGATGCCGGCAACCCCGGAAATGAAGACGAAATCGCTGCCAGCCTGGCGGCGATTGGCAACGGATGGGACGACGTCTCTCACGTCATTCTCACCCACCTGCATGGTGACCACGTTGGGAGCCTCGGACCCGTGATGACGGCCGCTCCGGCGGCGATTGGTTATGCCGGAGCGCCCGACATCCCGAGCATCCCATCGCCACGTCCTCTCACGGCAGTGGGAGATGGTGACACCGTCTTTGGCCTCGAGATAATTGCCACTCCCGGCCACACGGCTGGCTCGATCTCCGTCCTTGACCCGGTCGGCGGTCTACTGGTGACCGGTGATGCTCTGCGCGGCGAGGACGGGGGTGTCATCGGGCCGAGCCCGCGATTCACTGATGATATGGATGAAGCGAATCAGTCGATCAGCAAGCTGGCCGGATTTGGCTTCGACACCGTCGTGTTCGGCCACGGCGACCCGGTGGTGGGCGAGGCGGCCCGGCAGGTGACGGCGCTCGCAGCCGCCCTTGGATAACCTCAGTCGCCCAGATCGGCTCGGGCCATCAGATACCCGCGGGCTCGCTCAGCCAGCGGATACTTGTTGACCAACTCCCAAAACTGGCGGGAGTGCCCCGATTCGTCGAGATGAGCAAGCTCATGCACGATGACATAGTCGATTACCCAGCCGGGAAAGCCCACCAAGCGATCGGAAATCCGAATGCGACCGGCGCCAACGCTGCACGAGCCCCATCGTGTGGTTTGCCGTTTCGACCATGTGATTCGTGACGGAAGCAAGAGGCCGTAGCGAGCGGCCAGCCCTCGGGACCGCGAGACGAGATCACAGTCATAGGCGGCTGTTTGGCGAGTAAAGCGCTGTTGCATGACTTCCACCCAATGGGCTTCTTCGACCGCCGTCATCGTGGCGGGGATAGCAACCCGGAGGGTGCCGTCCACCAAACGGGCTTGCACGGTCTTAAGGCGGCGGGGACTGCGACGCACCTCTACGTTCATGTCGTCGACGTTACCGACCGGGTGTGACAAGGCGGTGACTAGGAGACTGCTGAGCAATACATGTCACCAATCTCGACGCGAGTGGTGATGACTGGGCGTCGAGATTGGCAACGGCATCACGCAGGCCCCTCCTAGACGCAGAGCCCGTCGTCGGTGGCGCCTCGGGCGCACAGTGTTGTGGCCTCGACGGTCTCGAGAGTGAACGAGTCGCCGGACCCACCGGCCCGGCCGAATACGTGAAGACGCAACCCTTGAACCGCGTCATCAGCGAATCCGACCACATCGTAAATGACCTCACCGAGGTCACCAACGCTCGGGGCCCCCGACATGCGAACCCGTAGCCGCCGTTCGTCGTCCGGATAAGTATCGGCGACGATCTGGCCGAGTGCCTCCATCGTGCCGGCCTGCGGGGTCTCTCCAAGCGTGGCCACGAGTTGTCCTGTGATGTCATCGGTTGCACCGAAGTGGGCGAGGTAGGTTGCGCTCACCCATCCGGTGACACCTGCGGCGGTCACCTCGTACCAGATGGAATTGGGCAGGGACTGCGCCCGACCGTTCGAGATGACACGGTCGGCTCGGGGTGCCAGCTTCTTGAGCACATCAAAATCCGTCCCGGGCCCGGCTCGCAGATTGAGGACATCATCGAAGGCGATGGCCACCACTCCGAGGACATCTCCCGAGTTCGGCCCAAAGTCGAGCGGGTCGCCGGGCAGCGTCGTCGAGATGCCGGCCGGCGCGGTGGTCGTAGTTGTAGTCGCCGTGCCGACCCTGGTCGTCGGGGGAACGCTGCTGGAGGGAGTCACCGTGGCCGATGAGGTGGTGGATGGCTCAGCGGCGCCGTTTCCGTCACAGGCGCCTGCCACGATCGATACGACGACCGCTACTGCCAGGATGGGCGTAGCTCGAGCAGTTTGGCGGACCATTGAACTCCCTCGTTGTCCAGCGATTGGACGCTGATAACCGGACTGGAGTTCCCGCCGGCGTCACCCTCCCCGGGGAGCCGGAGTCGAGTCGGCCTCCGCCCGCATCTGGCGAGGGCTCTTGGCGATGAAGTACTTGGCTTGGGGGTGATGACAAATGAGGGCCGAAGTCGACTGTTCGGGTTGGTATTGGTACCCGGTTTCTTCGCCAACGCTGATCCCAATGCGATCCGCTTCCAACAGATCGGCCACCCGTTCGTTGTCCTCGAGGTCGGGGCAAGCCGGATAACCCCATGAGTAACGCCCGCCGCGATATTTCTGCTTGAACAGGCCGCCGAGAGAAGGACCGTCCTCGGCGGCGAATCCCCATTCGGTACGGATGCGCCAGTGCCAGTACTCGGCGAGCGCTTCGGCCATCTCGACGCCGAGACCGTGCAGCTGAAGATAATCGTTGTAGCGGTCGGCCGCGAACAGCTCTGCGGTGCGTTCAGAAATCCGGGGACCCATGGACACGATGTGAAAGGCGGCGTAGTCGACCTCAGCGTCGGCAGGCCGAAAGAAGTCGGGTATCGCCAGGAATGGGTCCTCGGGCTGGCGGGGGAATGCGAAGCGGGTCCGCTCGGAGCTGCGGCCTTCGTCGGTCCAGATGATGAGCTCGTTGCCATCACTGTTGGCCGGGAAGTAGCCATACACGAGCTCGGGAACCAGCAGGTCCTCAGCCCGGGCATTTGCCAGCTGCTCGCGAAGGAGCGATCGAAGCCGAGTCTTGAAATCTGCGTCCGACTCGCCGCCTTCGGGCCGGTATTGCCATTGATTGCGGAACAGGGCCGTCTCGTTGAGATAGGCGGCGATCTCGTCAATCGGGATGCCCTTCACAACCCGGCTGCCGGTGAACGGGGGAGTGAAGATCTCGTTGGTCATGGCAACCGAGGGGGCACGGGCGGGTGCGGCGGGGGGAGGACCGTCCGCCACCGTCTCAGAAGTACGGGTCGGCAGGTCTCGGCCCCGCACTCCTGCCGGTTCGGGACCGGACTCGCCCGCCACGATGTACTGCATCGCGTCCAGGCCGGCAAAGGCATCCTTGCCGTAATACACGCGGCCGTCGTAGCGCTCGCGAAGTTGTCCCTCGACGTAGGAGCGGGTGAGAGCGGCGCCGCCCAGTAGCACCGGGATGTTGGCCAAACCGCGCCTCATCAACTCGTCGAGGTTGTCTCGCATAATCAGCGTGCTCTTTACCAACAGACCGCTCATTCCAATCGCGTCGGCTTCCGCCTCCTGATAGGTGCGAATCATGTCGTCAATATCCACCTTGATCCCGAGGTTGTGGACCGAGTAGCCGTTGTTCGTGAGGATGATGTCCACCAGGTTCTTACCGATGTCGTGGACGTCGCCTCGAACCGTCGCAAGAACGATCGACCCTCGTTTTACGCCTTCGTCCTTCTCCATCTTCGGTTCGAGATAGGCCACCGCCGTTTTCATGGTCTCGGCCGAACGCAGCACAAACGGCAGCTGCATCTCGCCCGATGCAAACAATTCACCAACTGTCTTCATGCCATCGAGCAAAACATCGTTGATAACCTCGAGTGGCCGAAGCCCACCACTCAAGGCCTCAGCGAGCTCGACTTCGATGTCGATACGGTTGCCGTCAACGATGCGCTCGCGGAGACGCCGCTCGACCGGCCAGCCGCTTCGATCCTCAACAACGGCATCCTCCACAACCGCGTCGGCGAACAGTGCCAGCAACGCCTCGAGCGGGTCGTAGCCCGGCCGGCGCCGGTCATAGATGAGATCGAGGCAAACCTGGCGCTCTTCGTCCGGGATCTTGTTGAGAGGTAGCAGCTTGCCGGCGTGGATGATCGCCGCATCCAGCCCCGCGTCCACGCATTCATGGAGAAACACCGAGTTGAGGACTCGGCGGGTGACGGGAGACAGGCCAAAGGAGACATTGGAGACTCCAAGCACGGTCGAGACGCCGGGGAGCTCCTGCTTGATCCGAGTAACGGCCTCGATGGTGGCGATGGCATCGCGGCGCAGATCATCGTCGCCGGTGCTGAGCGGGAACGTGAGAGGATCGAAGAGGAGGTCAGACGGCTCGAGCCCATAACGTTCGAGCGCGAGGTCATGGATTCGGTGGGCGATCTCCATCTTCCAGCCAAGATCGCGGGCCTGGCCACGTTCGTCGATGAGGAGACAGATGACGGCCGCCCCGTGCTCGCGGGCGAGCCGGAAGACACGATCGAGGCGCGAACCTTCGTCCTCACCGTCTTCGAGGTTTGCCGAGTTGAGGACGCTTCGCCCACCGATCAATTCGAGGCCCGCCTCCATTACCTCGGGCTCGGTGGAGTCAAGGACTACCGGTGCGGTCACTTCGGTGGCGAAGCGGCCACCAAGCAGGTTCATGTCGGCCACCCC
>JAUXJL010000236.1 GCA_030624805.1 Acidimicrobiia bacterium | reverse complement strand
GGTAATGAGGCCGAGACGAAGTCGGGACCGATCGGCGAGCAGTTCGCTCAAGGAAATCGATTCGCGCCCATGCGAATCGGCCACCGTCACCGTGGCTTCGTAGGCCAACAGCCCGGCCAGCAGCTCGCTTTCGGGGTCGGCGGCGGCCACGGTGCCTCCGACTGTTGCTGCCCGGCGCAGCGTGCTGGGCGCTTCACGACCGGCGAGTTCCCTCAGTAGACCGGGCACGGATTCGCTCTCCATCAGGTCCTGGAGACGAACCATGGCGCCCAGCTCCAACCGGTCTCCATCGGCACGCACTTCATCGAGGCCCAGTGCCTGGAGGTCCACCACGTCCACCGGCTCGAGAACCGGCGCAGCGTTGACCACCGTGCCGCCTGCGAGGGGCGTGGCTCCGGTATCGGCCAGCAAGGCGAGGGCGTCCTCGAGGTTGGTCGGTCGGTGGTATCCGCGAATCATCGCCATGTAGATTGCCTGCCTTCACAGTAGGTCCCGGAAAGCCTACCGACGCTATCCGATCCACCCCTCGGCCAGGCCTTGCTCAAGGGAACGCGAAAATCCCACTACTTGGGTCGGGTGGCGATTACCGTGGCCGCCAAGCGTCAATGGGATGTGCACGAGTCAGCTCGTGTACATCGCGGAGTCGCCTAGGCCCGGGTGTACCGCCATACACCCGGGCCTCCGCCTTTCCCGAAGGCATTCCCAGCAGTAGCCTCCACCGACATAACGACGAGGGAGCCCCGATGAAACGCCAACTCGGACTAGTCCTGTTTGTTGCGCTGGCGCTGGTGGCGGCAGCGTGCGGTGACAGCGATACCGCCGACACAACCACAGCTACCACAGCCGCGACCACAACCACAACCACAACGGCCGCGACCACCACCAGCACAACCCAGGCGACAACGACGACCACTGTCGACGAATGTGCCATCGACCAGCTCGATCTCGTTGAGCCCGGCGTGCTCACCGTTGCGACGGGAATACCCGTATTTCCGCCTTGGATGGGGGTTGGAGACGACAACTTCGACGTCCCTGAGTCCAAGACCGGTTTCGAAGGCGCGCTCGTCTACGATATCGCCGCCGGACTGGGCTTCTCCGACGACCAGGTCACGTGGGTGCGGACTGACTTCTTTGAAGTCATCGCCCCGGGTCCAAAGGGCTTCGACTTCAACATCCAGCAGTACTCGATTAGCGCCGATCGCGACGAAGTGGTCGACTTCAGCGACATCTATTACACCACAACCCAAGCACTCGTGACCCTGGCGGACTCGGAGTTTGCCGGCGTCACCACTTTGGCCGACCTGAAGGAGGCCAAGCTCGGAGCCGCCATCGGGACAACGAGTCTCGACTTCATCGAGGACATCATCCAGCCCGATACCCAGCCAAACGTCTACGACGACAACACTAACCTCGAAGCCGCCATGAATGCCGGCCAGATCGAAGGCCTCGTCGTCGACCTGCCAACGGCATACTTTGTGACGGCCGTCCAGGTACCAGAGGGTGTCATTGCGGCCGTCTTTGAGACTGCGGCGGCTGCCCCGGATGACTATGGACTGCTGTTCGAAGAAGGCAACACCCTCGTAACGTGCGTCAACGACGTACTGGCGGACCTCCGCTCGGCCGGCACGCTCGAAGCACTCGAGCAGGAATGGCTGGAGCAAGGCGGCGACATAACCGTGATCTCCGGATAGCAGGCCACCGTGACCGCTCCGGCGAACACCGGACGGGGACCGGGGTTGTTCAGCCCAGGTCCCCGCACCCGTATTCGCGAAGAAGGCGCCCGCGGCGCCCTGATTGCTTTCGTCTCGACCCTCATCTTCCTCGCTTTGGCGTTGTGGCTGATTCTCACGGCCGAAGCCTGGCCCGACGTGCAGCGCCAGTTCTTCAGCGGGTCCCACTTCCGAGCGGCCTGGCCGGATGTAGTCGGCGGATTCTGGCTCGACGTCCGCATGTTCATCGTGGCCGAGGTGCTCATTCTGATCATCGCGTTGGCGGTGGCGATGGTTCGGGCGTTGCGGGGGCCGGCCTTCTTCCCGCTCAGGGTACTTGCAGTCATATACATCGACATCGTGCGCGGTGTCCCCACCATTCTGCTGATTCTGCTGCTCGGTTTCGGGATCCCTTCGCTTCAGCTGAGTGGCGTCCCGACCAGCGAGTTGTTTTGGGGCATCGCCGCCCTGGTAATCAGCTACAGCGCCTACACCGCCGAGGTGTACCGCGCCGGCATCGAATCAGTTCACGAAAGCCAACGAATGTCGGCCCGCTCGCTTGGTCTCACCCAAGTCAAGGCTCTCCGGTACGTGATCGTGCCTCAAGCGATCCGGAACGTCATCCCGGCGTTGCTAAACGGTTTCGTGAGCCTCCAGAAGGACGTTGCTCTGGTATTCGTCCTCGGCATCCGCGAGGGGGTGAGGGAGGCAGAGATCTACACGGCCCGAACGTTCAACTTCACAAGCTATGTAGTTGCCGCGGTGCTGTTCCTGCTGGTCTCGGTACCGTTGGCCCGTTTCACCGACTGGTACACCGATCGGGACCGTCGCCGCAAGCAAGCGATGAGTGCATGACTGCCAAGCTGGAACTGCGTGATGTCGGCAAGGCATTCGACCGAAAGGTAGTGCTCCAAAATATCGACCTGGGCGTCGGCGAACACGAGGTGGTGTGCCTCATCGGCTCCTCGGGATCGGGCAAGTCGACATTACTCAAATGTGTCAACCTGCTGATCCCTATCGAGGAGGGCGCCATCTTCTTGGACGGCGCCGAGATCACGGGCTTCCGGGCAAATCCCAATCAAGTGCGCCAAAGGATGGGGATCGTCTTCCAGGCCTTCAACCTCTTCCCCCACATGAAGGTGTTGGACAACATCACACTCGGCCCTCGCAAGGTCCACGGCTTGAGCAAGGAGGAGGCCGAGGAGCGGGCAATGGTTCTACTCGACCGATTCGGGCTTGTCGACAAAGTCGACGATTATCCCGACCGGCTCTCGGGTGGCCAGCAACAGCGGGTGGCGGTGATCCGGGCGCTCGCATCTGAGCCCGAGCTCATGTTGTTCGACGAGATCACATCTGCCCTCGACCCCGAACTGGTAGCCGAGGTACTCAACGTCATCCGGGGCCTCAAGAACGAAGGCATGACAATGCTCATCGCCACCCACGAGATGGGCTTTGCCCGAGACGTCGCCGACCGCGTCTGTTTTCTCGATGATGGCCTAATCCTCGAACACGGCCCGCCCAAAGAGATCTTCACCAATCCGCAACAGCCCCGAACCCGCGAGTTCCTCCAACGTATCGTCGAAGCCGGCCGGCTCTAAGCGCTGGCTGGTCCCTCCCACCAACCCGAGATGCAATACTTCGCGTCGATCCCAACCGGGGAAGATACTGAGATGACCATTGAAGCCGACGTGCTCATCGCATCGGGTCGGGAGGCCATCGAGCAAAACGACTGGGGAGGCGCCTACGCACTCCTCCAGGAAGCCGCCGCCTCGAGCAAACTCGATCCCGGGGAGTACGAGGACCTGGCACGTTCGGCATGGTGGTCGGGCCGCCCCGACGAGTGCATCGACGCCCGTGAACAAGCTCACGCCGGATACGTCAAAGCCGGCCAACCGCTCAAAGCTGCCCTGGTGGCCGTGGATCTAGCGGAGGACCTCTTCCACAAGAAGTCAGAGGCACTCGCCTTCGGATGGGTGAAACGAGCCGAGCGACTCCTCCAGGAAGAACCCGAGTCGGTCGAGCACGGCTGGCTGGCCAGGCTCCAAGCAGTCATCGCCTTCGAAGGAGAAACCGACCTTGATACCGGCCTGGAACTCGCACAAAAGGCCTACGAGCTGGGCGCCAAGTTCGGCGACCCGAACCTGCAGGCGATCACGCTCCACGACCAGGGTCGCATGACGGTCGCCCGCGGAGACGTCGAGGAAGGTATGGCTCTGATGGACGAGGCGATGGTGGCCGCCGTCGGCGGCGGATTGGGAGCGCTGTACACCGGCAAGATCTACTGCAACATGATC
>JAUXJL010000072.1 GCA_030624805.1 Acidimicrobiia bacterium | reverse complement strand
CCGCACTCGTCAACTTTGGCTTCATTGCCGGCGCAGTTGTAACCACCAAGGAGGCTGTTGCCGAGTTCAACTGACCCGCTCAACGGCCGGCCTCGTCAAACCCTGGATTGGATGACACCATCGGAGAAACTCACCGAAGTGTTATAGTGCCCCTAGAGCCGACAACACGCATCGAGCGGTCATAGCCGCACAGATTGCGGTTGGTCGGTAGCAACCGATTCTGACAATTCAGCGGACCAAGAGAGTATGTGCTGGTGCTGACTTCCGAAGCTCCTGCCGCTTTTGATCGCTTCCTCGCATCCTGGGGCGCTGATCCGGATACCCTGGATGCGGTCACAGCAGTGGATGTGATGCTGGAGTGGTATCAGTTCGAGCGTGCTGAGGACGTTGTTGCCCTCGACGAAGACGGCGACATGCTGCTCTTCCAGTGGGGCTCTTACGACTGGGGGGAGGGTCGATCGTTTCAGTACGAGATTGTCCGCCAGTTGATCGTCGCCGAGGATGATGATGGCATCTGGCAGCTCTCGGTGACGTTGTATTACCCCGAGTCGGAGGAGACCCAAGCTCTTGGTGCAGGCCACCGATGGTGCCCTCATCCCAGAGGCGCAGACGACTTTCGTGGATCTATCGAATCCACGGACGCCACAGCCTACGCGCGCCTCGGTCCTCCAAGTCGAATTGACGTCCGTTTCGCTCAGGCGGGGTAGAAACCTGCTGGGAGAGTGACCTATCCCGGTGTGGTCAGCCGACAACGCCCGTTTCCGCCTCAACCGGGGCAGCAACCGGCAAACCAACGCAGCACTCCACCCCTGGCGCGCTATCACCCAAATCCCTATCCACTCCGACGCTCAGGCCTTCATCGAACGACGCCTCGAGGGTGGATCAACCAAACCGAGAAGCCCTCCAGGTCCGGGGGGCGCGTGGGCCAGGTGAGGATTTCGGCTGTGAACTTCGGGATTTTCCCGACGACCGTCGCATGTGAAGTGCGACGACCGATAATGCTCTATGGATATCACACGAATTCTCGCACCCAATCCGGGTCCTTTCACGGGCGCCGGCACTAATAGCTACATTGTTTCCTCGCAGGGTCAGGCCGTAGTAGTCGACCCGGGACCCGAGATCGATTCACATCTCGAAGGGATACGAACGGCTCTTGCCGACTTCGTGATGGTCGGTGTTCTGGTTACCCACCACCACCTTGATCACTCCCCGGCCGCCAACCTCTTGGCGGCCGAGTACGGCGTTCCGTCCTACGGATTCGGCAGCTATGGGGGCTTTCAAGCAATCTCGGCGGTTGCCGATGGTGATGGTGTCCACGTAGGAACAGAGGTGATCGCGGTGCTTCACACACCCGGCCACACCCCAGACTCCATGTGTTACGCCGTCGGTAACGGCGTTTTCACTGGTGACACGATCAAATCGGGAACCACCGTGGTGGTGGAGGATATGTCCGCCTACATGACCACCCTGCAACGGCTCGCCGACCTTGCCCCCGCGCGCATTTATCCGGGCCACGGAAACGTAATCGACGATCCCCAAGCAGTCCTGGCCGAGTACATCGCCCATCGCCGCCAACGTGAGCAGCAGGTTGTTGTCGCTCTCGGTGGAGGTCCGATCACAACCGCTGGGGTGGTGGCGGCCGTCTACCCGGGTCTCGACGCATCGTTGATTCCCCTTGCCACCCTGTCTGCAGACGCCCACCTGCGCAAGCTCGCGGCCGAGGGCCGGGTCTCCCAAACCGGCGAAAAGTGGGCGCTGGATTGAGGCGGACAGTCATGCTCCTCGTCGCGATCTTCGTACTGGCGACAGCAGTGTCACCGGCCACGGCCATCACCGACGAAGACCTCCGCGACCTGAGACTCGAGCTTCAAGAAGCGGTTGGTGAGCTCGATACCGCGCTGTGGGATCAGCGGGTCGCCAGCGATACCTCAGGACTCATCCAGTTCGAGTTCGACGAAATGATCATCTACGCAGCCGACACCGAAGAGACGTATCGCCAGCTCGTGGATGCCGCCGTCGTACGATCGCTCGCCCTGTTCAACGGCGTTCGCGACGGGACCTGGTTGGAGCGGTCGGCCGCATTCACGTATCTCGAAGCGTCGCTAGCTGCCGACCAAGCTGCAGTAGCGGCTAAGGCCGAGGAGATCGGCGAGATTGAGCTCAGCCTTGAATTTCTCTCAACCGAAATCGAAACGTTCGATGCAGCCGAAGCCGACGCCGTCTACCGGATCGAGCAGTTTCAACGTGAAGTAGAGATCCTCGAGGCGGCATACAACGAGTTGGCGGCCGCCTATGAGGCCGAGGTCCAGTACAACGCCACTACGACAACAATTACGTTGCCACCCACCACCACAACGACCTCTCCGCCGACAACGACGACCACCAGCCCTCCAACCACAACTACAGCCACTGTCGGCACGAGCACGACGACCACGACGGTTGAGAACGGAACCACCACAACGACCGTTCCCACGACTACAACGACCACTCCGCCTATCCCGGTGGGAGGGCTGGTCTGTCCCATCCAGGGGCCCCATCACTTCCGAGACACCTGGGGGGCACCGCGCTCGGGTGGGCGGACACATCAGGGAGTCGACATGATGGCCGACCGGGGCACACCGCTGGTAGCCATCGAATCGGGCAGGGTGGGCAGCCTCCGGAACAGTGGTCTTGGCGGCATGACCATCTGGTTTTACGGCGACAGCGGAAATCAGTATTACTACGCCCACCTGGATGCCTGGGCCGACGGCCTCGCCGAAGGGCAAGACGTTGCCGTGGGCGCCTCCCTGGGCACAGTCGGCAGCACCGGGAATGCGCCCGAGGCCTATCCCCACCTCCACTTTCAGATTCACCCTGGTGGTGGAGACCCCGTCAATCCTTTCCCGACGGTGGACGCTATCTGCCCCTGAGCCGCCAAGTGGTCTCACTGGCAGCGTGAGGGTGTGCGCGACCCGAGGTATGACATTCTGTTCGAGCCGGTCCAGATCGGGCCGCAACAGCACGTAACCGTTTCTTCCAGGTGCCTCACTGCAACGGAATGGGCTAGGACTATCCGTCAGTCCAACGCCGGGCAGCGGGGCAACTAACCCCCGGCCGTGAGCTGGGCTCGTACCGCCCCGCCTGGGAATTGTATGGTGCGTATCTGCAGGTAGTGGTTGGTTGGTGTGGCCAGCACGATCGAAGCGGCCGCCCGGGGTGTGAGCACGACACAACCGAGGTGGTCGGTCCCAAAGGTCAAGTTGGCGACCAACGGGCCCGTCAGGCCCTCATCGGCCGAATACAACCCGATCGATGTGACCGTGCTGATTCGTTCGGCTGCGTAGGAGGTGACGCACGTTTGGCCAGAGGTCGACAGATCCAGAGTGATGGACACGAAGCCGTCGGCGTCGCCCAGGCCAACGACGTTGGCGCCCACCAGGCTCAAATCCCACGATCGCGTTTCTGCGATCTGGCCCCTTACCGCGCCCGCAGGGTGGGCGGCTGAATGCACCTGCACGAAATAGTCTTCGGGCGCATTGAGGATGCCAACTGCGGTTGGTGTGTCCGTATTGACGCAGCCGAAGGTGTCCCCGCCGTTGACTCCGAAATCGACGACCACCGGACCGGCGCTGCCGGAGGCTCCTTGATGAATGTGGGCCGAGCTCACCCCCGGCACTGCGGCGATATCGAAACTGAAACATATCTCACCGCCGGCCGTGACGTTGAGAGACACAGCTCCGCTCCCACCGGGTAGTCCGGGGCCCGGCACAACTTCACCACCGGACAACTCCACCTCGAACCGATACGGAGCTCCCGGGATGCGTCCTACTACCGGGACCCAATCACCGAACTCGGTTGGCCAGTCCTCGTCCGCGAAACCGAGCTGGTTCTCGAACCGCAGGAATGCTCGCGAGAGGGTCGGTCTTACCAGGCCGGGGGAGTCGGTTCCGGTTGCGTTCCAGTCGCCTGCAAAGACTGCATCGTCGGCGATGCCCCAGAAGAATTCGAGGTCGGTGGTGGCGACCTCGCCGTCCGGAAGACCTCCGGTGGTGGCATCGGTCATATACACGAGCCCGGAGGACTCGCGGTGCAGCCCGACTCCGTCTGTGCCGTCGCCGTTGAAGTCAATCGCGAATGGTTTGTCCTGTGGCACGCCGAAGAAGTATTCGTCCTGCGCGACTTCGGTTTCGTTGAGGTTGTTGACGTAAACCTTTCCTTCGGACGGCCGGTACACACTGAACGTGTCGGTACCGTCGCCGTCCCAGTCACCGACAATGGGGATGTCACCCGGGATACCCATGAACCAGCTGCTGGTTGCGAGGCCGGTCTCGCGTCGATCGATGACGTAGGCGAACCCGTCGGACGGCCGATAGAGACCGGGTGTGTCCGTGCCATCGCCATCCCAATCTCCGAGGAAGGGAATGTCACCGGGCACGCCGAAGAAGAAGCTCTCGTCTCCGCCCAGGTTCCACAACCCGGTGGCAGGATCAACGAACCCAACCTCGTCGGGCGTGTCCGCCGCCCCAGCAGCCGGGCCGGAAATAAACACAGCGGCCGCGACGAATAGCCCAACCACCAGTTTCCGAGTCATTCCTCTCCCTTGTTGCCCATCGTGAGGTTAATAGACCACCCTCCGTGGTGAATCGTGAATGCCCGGTTGTTGGTCCCCCGCTCGGGAAGCGTACCCCTCGTGGCTATTCCAGTCGCCAGCTACCAGCTACCAGTTATCTCTGAGGGTCCAAACCGCTCCGTAGAGGCGACCAGCCAGGACTTGGGCTCGTCCGGTCGGGGCGGATTGTTGCCTCTCCAGGTGGCTGCGCCGCGTGGACAGATAACTGGTAGCTGGCTGCTGGTAGCTACTCGTAGTAAGGGTTTGCTGGGGACCGCCAAAGACAGCCTGCCAACCCCCGTGTCCTAGCTGATCGCTTTCAACCCCTCGACCAGCCGGTCGATCCGGGCGGTGCAGGTCTCGTCCTCGGCCGGGGGTACCAACTCGACAACTCGTTTACCGGCGTCGGCCACCGCCACCGCAGCCGGAGAAGTCGGGTGAGTGCGCACTACCGGTGCACCACCATCGCCTCCCTCCACTACGTGAGGATCCAGTGGAATGCTTGCGATGAGCGGCACCCCGAGCTCGTTGGCCAGTTCCTGGCCTCCACCCTCTCCGAACAGCTTGTAGTGCTCACCCGACGGCGCTGTGAAACCGGCCATGTTCTCGATGACTCCGATGACCGGCATAAAACTGCGCCGGGCCATGTCGGCCACCCGAGCGGCCACCTTCTGGGCGGTTTTCTGAGGAGTCGTGACCACTACCATCTCCGCCTGCGGGAGCAGCCGGGAAAGCGCCATCTGAATGTCACCGGTCCCGGGCGGCATGTCAACCACCAGATAGTCGACCTGGCCCCAGGCCACGTCCCTCAGGAACTGCTCGAGGGCCTTGGACAACATGAGCCCGCGCCACATCAGGGCTTTGTCTTCGTCGTCGACTAACAAGCCGGTCGACACCAGCTTGAGGCCCTTAACCTCCAGGGGCACTATCTGGCCGTCGTCGTTGGCTTCGAGCCGCTCGGCTCCGACGCCCAACATACGAGGAACGGAAAAGCCCCAGATATCGGCATCGAGCAGGCCGACGCTGAACCCTTGATCCGCCAGGGCGAGAGCGAGGTTGACGCTGACCGAGGACTTGCCGACACCGCCCTTGCCGCTACTGATCGCAATGACGCGCGTGACGGGGTCGACCATGGTGGGCTCGGCGTCTTCCCTCGCCTTGAATCTCGCCTTGGACATGACCTCGGAGCGCTCCTCCTGGGTCATCTCGCCCATCTCCACCACTACTGAATCCACGTCGGGTAACGCCCCGACCTTCCGTTTCACATCGCCATCGATTTGGGTGCGCATCGGGCAACCTGCGATGGTCAGGGCGACTTTGATAGTGGCGACTCCGTCTGACAGTTCGATGTTCTTTACCATGCCGAGCTCGACCACATCACCCCCCAATTCCGGGTCGACGACTCCACGCAAGGCCTGTTCAATGTCGGTTTTTGTAGTCATATGCGAATCGAAGGATATCGGGCGGCATATAACTATCCGTACAGATGTTTACGATGATGCCGTATAATGTGGTATCCGTCCGGACAGGAGATCTGGTACATGCTGACACTTACCCCACCCGCCGCCGCCAAGGTGAAATCACTGCTCGAGCAGGAAGGCGACATGTCGCTCGCCTTGCGCGTCGCCGTGAAACCCGGTGGCTGCTCCGGTTTCTCCTATGAGATGTTCTTCGATGGCGATTTCGCCGATGCCGACCAGGTTGTCGAGTTCGGCGGCGTCAAGCTGGTTGTCGATTCCGACAGTGCCCCCCACCTGGAGGGTGCTGAGGTCGACTACCAGGATGGGCTGCAGGGCGCCGGGTTCGCCATCAACAACCCCAACGTCACTCGCACCTGCGGCTGCGGCAGCAGCTTTTCCTAGCCACGGTCGCCGGCAAGAACGAGACCGCCGGCATGGGCCGGCGGTTTCCTAATGCCCATCCTGTCGATCGGGTTAGCCTCACGCAATGCCTAAACGCGTTCTTTCCACTCCTACTGCCCCGGCCGCTCTTGGTCCCTACTCCGTCGCCGTCGAAGCAAATGGGATCGTCTTCTTCTCCGGTCAGATTGCCTTGGACGGCGACGGCAAACCTGCTGGTAACACCGCCGAGCAGGCCAACCAAGTCATGGAGCAGATCGGTGGCTTGCTCGCCGATATTGGGCTCGGCTACTCCGACCTGGTCAAGGCGACCATTTTCCTGGCCGACATGGGCGACTTCGGGGCCGTTAATGAAGTGTACGGTTCGTTCTTCAACGACGAACCGCCTGCCCGATCCGCAATCGAGGTGGCTGCTCTGCCGAGGGGCGTGGCTGTGGAAATCGAAACCGTCGCGGCCCGGTAGCGACTGTTCCTCTTGGCGACCGGTGACTGGAGACTAGAGGTAGTAGCTGCCTTCCATCCCGGCTGGGATGTCTCCCGTTTCCTCGGCTTCGTGATACTGGGCCATCCGCCGATGCACCCGTTCCTCGGAGTCCAGTTCCTGAATCGGATTCGACGTCGAGTCCGGCGCCTCGACAGGCGGGGAGTTGCGGGCACGAACAACGCCGCCTTCCTGAGTGACGGCGTCCTCGGCTGAGCGCCGCGGCATGGTGTTGACGATGAGAGTCTTGACCGCCATGGTTCCCCCAATGCGATATTCCAGACCCCCCTTTATCGGCCGGGAAAGCCGGTCCTTGAGCGGTTTTGGGCTTAGCGGGCTAGCCGGGCCGGGTGGAGGACCACCTCGGCCCCGATCGGTGTGAATCCACACGCCAGGAAGGCCCGCAGCGAGGCTGCGTTCCCGGGGGCGACCGAGGCAAACACGGGTTCACCGTCGGGAACGTAGCCGACGGACTCGGCGATTAACGCCCGCCCGGTGCCTTCGCCTGGTGGTGTGTCGCCGAGCAGCTCAACACTCACTTCCCATCGGTGGGCGAGCCCTCTTCCCACGGTGATGAGACCCCGCTCGTCTCCGTAGACGGTCACTTCCGTACGCCGCTTGCGGGCGGCAGTCACCCTCGGGTGGTCATCGAGGTCGGCGCGGACCGAGAGGTTTCCCCTCCCCGTCCCGCGACGGACAAGCACCGAATCGTGGCAGCCGATCGATCCATCCGGGCCCGTCAGCCACCTGAGGAAATCCGGTGAGACGATCTTGCCGTAGGCGTCGACATCCTGGGCGAGTACGTCGGCTTCAGGCAGGCTCGTAGCTACGACGGCCGAAGCAGTGAACTCCACCACCGCTTCGAGATCGAGCGGTGTCGGGGGAGGGACCACAACGATGGCGCCGTCGGCCGGCGGGAATTTTCCGTCGGCGGTGGCCTGGAAGATTTCAGCGAGCTCGTCCATCGACATAGCTTGGCGCGCCGGGGCTAAGTGGCCTAACGAGCGGGCGGCGGTAACTTGGTTGACTATGAGCGGACGGTTCCGAATTCACACGTCACTGGCGCTCGTCCTGCTACTGATCGCAGCCGCCTGCAGCGCCGACTCGAGCGGGTTCGGCACCGAGCAATCGGGTATTGCCGAGGGGGTGGTGATAGTTGTGGACGGGACTTTGGGCCACGTGGCGAGCTTCACGGTCCGGATGAGTGACGGGTTGGACGCCACGTTCGTGCCGGCGGACGGCGTTCTGTTCGACGATACCGCTCCCATCGATCACCTTCGTGACCACCTGGCAAATGGCGATAGGGTCAGAGTCGAATACGAGACGCTGGCCGATGGAACAAAATCGGCGGTGGCAGTTGGCGATGAATAATCGATTCCAGTGGAGGTTGCTCGTCGGCCTGTCTTTGATTGCCGCAGCATGCTCGGGCGGCGATGCCGCGTTCCCTGGAGACAGCTTCGCCATCGTGGCCAATCTCGACATCGGAACCGGTGAGTCCCGACTGCTGGTCAGCATCGCCGAGCCTGATGGAGGCCGGCTCGGCTCGCCGGACACCGCCGTAGATCTCTCGGTAGCACCGCTCGATGACCCCGCGACGACCCAGACCGTTGCCGCCGTCTTCATCTGGATAGTGGAAGACGTGGT
>JAUXJL010000305.1 GCA_030624805.1 Acidimicrobiia bacterium | reverse complement strand
CTGTGCTCGGCTCGTCAAGTACGAGCAGTCGGGGCTTGGCCATCAACGCCCGCCCAACTGCGAGCATCTGTTGCTCGCCGCCGCTCATGGTGCCCGCGAGTTGCCGCTTTCGTTCGGCGAGGCGGGGGAAGAGATCCATCACCATGGTATGCGTCTCCGGGTCGGGACGCTTCGGATACGCCCCACGCGCGAGGTTTTCCTGTACCGTCATCCTCGGGAAGAGATGCCGTTCGGCAGGAACGAATCCGATCCCGAGGCGCACGACGCGCTGGGCGGGCATGCCGGTGATGTCCGTTCCCTCAAAGCGCACCTCGCCAGAGGAGGCTCCGAGCAGTCCGATCAAGGAGCGAAATAGGGTCGTTTTCCCGGCGCCATTTGATCCGATGATCATCACCGCTTCACCCGGATCGACGTGGAACGAAATGTCACGCACCACGTCGTTACCCTGATACCCGGCGGCGAGCCCGTTGACCTCAAGCATCTGGGATCTCCCCGCCCAGATAGGCCTCGATGACCGCCGGATGGCGCATTACCTCATCGGGGAGACCTTCAGTCAGGACGTTCCCAAAGTCGAGTACCACCGTCCGCTCAGCGAGGCCCATCACGGCCTTCATGACGTGCTCCACCCAGATGATAGTCAGATTGAACTGATCACGAATCGTTCGGATAATTTCGATGGAGGCTTCCAATTCTGCATCGTTTAGGCCTGCCATCACCTCATCGAGAACCAGAAGTCGGGGTTGTCCGGCGATGGCTCGGGCCAGTTCCAGGAAACGCTGCTGGTGGAGGTTGAGGTTTTCCACGTTGTCGTGGCGTCGATCGCCCAGGCCGACGAGTTCGAGCATATTGTTGCCGGTCGCCAGCGCCTTGCCCTCGGCGTGTCCACCGTTCGGCGATCCGAACATAGCGCCGACTGCAGCGTTCTCCAGCACAGTCATTGTAGGAAACGTACGGGGGGTCTGCTGCACCATGGCGATGCCGAGTTTGCGCACCCTGTGGCTGGAGAGGTTGGTGATGTCCTGTCCGCCAAAGCGAACCGTCCCCCGTGTGGGCCGCTCCAACCCAACCACCAGCTCGAGCAGGGTGCTCTTCCCGGCGCCGTTGGGGCCGACGATGGCGAGGATTTCGCCATCGTCGGCCTTCATGGTCACTTTGTTGACAGCGGCAAGGCCGCCGTAGTGCTTTTCGACCTCGTCGAGCTCGAGAAGAGGCACCTGAAAGCTACGGTACGTAGGGCTCGAGTGGGTCCGATTGGCTCAGCACCTCGACCCACCAGTCGCCGGCCTCGTTAAGCCCCTCGGGTGCGGGGCCGGCGGTGATTCCGAAGAAGATCGGTTGTGCCTCCGCCATTTCTCCCCACTCGGTCCAGCTCAACGGGTGAGCATAGCCGGGCATGTCGAAGGAGTTGGCGTGTATATACTCGGCGATGGCTACGGGGTCATCGCCCACTGCTTCTACAGCTTGGGCAACCATCGTCACGATCGCATAGGCGGAGACGGCATCATCCGACATGAACAGATTGTCGGAGAACTCCAGATAGCGTCTGGCCAGGTCTGCGTAACTGTCGCTCGTGTAGTCGGCGCATGCGAAGTCAGAGAAACGGCCAATGGCGGTCGCCGGCTCGATCAGAGCAAGCGATCGGTTCGGCGGTGTCCAGGCGCCGGTGACCGGAACATCCCCGATGAGGTCGGCCGAGAGTGCAGTGATCGCGGCACCACCGGGCGGGTGTCCGGTGGCGATGACCAACTCAGCGCCGGCATCAGCCAAGGCCCGGACAAACGGTGTAAAGTCGGTTGTTGGTGGGACCGGAGCGACCTGGATCTCGCCATAGTCGATGCCGGAGCCCTCGAAGGTGGCCTCCAGAGCCGCCTTGACTCCCTGCCCCCAGGCGTAGTCGGCGACGATGACCCCGACAGTGGTCAGACCCTCTTCCTGGGCATACTGGAGAACCGGTGCCATGACCGATGGAGCGGCCGGTAGACAGGTGCGGAAGGTGTACCGGCTGTCCTGCGTGAGCGAGACGGGGGTGCCGGCTTTCGTGAAGAACAGCGGGATCTGGTCTGCTTCGGCCAACCCGGCGGCGGTCGGGGCGACCCCGCTGGAGATGACACCGCCGACGGCGACCACACCCTCTTCGACCAGACGATCCCACGCGGTAGCGGCTGCGTCAGGGTCGTTCTCGGAATCCTGGGCGACGATCTCGATCATGCGGCCGTTCACGCCGCCTGCATCGTTGATCTCCTGTGCAGCGAGCGCCATCCCATCACGAACGTTCAAACCCCAAGGCGTGAAGGTGCTGGTCAGGTCGGTCAACTGGCCGATCTTGATCGGCTCGGTTGAGACCGGTTCTTCCGGCTCTTCGGGCTCTTCGGGCTCGGCTGGCTCCTCAGCTTCGGTAGCAGCCGGGGCAGGTTCTTCGGGGGCTTCAGGCGTATCGGTACTGGCGCACGCGGCTAGCACGAGCGCAAAAGCTGCAAGCAATGGCAGTAACAACAATTTCCAACGTTTCATCAATCTCTCCTCCCGTTATCTAATTGTCCGGTGACGGCTATACAACGTTTCGTCATTCTCTCCTCCAGCTTCTGTTGTCCTCCAGTGACGGTTCTCTAACGTTTCG
>JAUXJL010000251.1 GCA_030624805.1 Acidimicrobiia bacterium | reverse complement strand
TCGCCGAAGTGTTGCAATGACCCCTTGAGCCGGCAGCCATTAACTCCACCGTGCTGGAAACCCGGCCAATAAATGCGAAAAGCTACTCCTCGTAGTTGGAGCTTGCCCGGAACGTTTCGAGCATGTGGACATTCACGAGGGCGGGCTGGCGCGACTTTCGGGCCGCCTCGAGTGCAGCCGGCAGCTTGCCGGCCTTCCGAACGAAACTACCGTGGCCTCCGAGGCCGGCCACCATGGCGTGATAGGGACGAACTCCAAGATCGGTGGCGACGAGGCGATCTGGATAGAAGGCCCTGTGAAACGTCTTGATGTTGTTCCAAACACCGTCATTTCCCACGACACCGATGATGGGGAGCTCATGGCGGAGAAAGGTGTCGTATTCCATCCCATTGAATCCGAAGCCACCGTCTCCGAAGACAATGCCGACCTCCTTCTCAGGGTGAACGATCTTGGCGGCGAGGGCATAGCCGGGTCCGGTTCCCAATGTTCCGAAGGGGCCGGGATCCAACACATGGCCGGCCTGAGACACCTGGAGCCACTTGGCGGTAGTCGAGACGACATCGCCGCCATCGACGGCCACGATGGCCTGAGTACCAAAGAACTCGGCTACTGCTCGACCGAAGCCCTCGGGATGGATGGGAGCATCGCTGGAGTCGGCCAATTCGGTGGCCTCTGAATGCTTCTGAGCCTCACTCGAACGTAGCTGGTTGGTCCAGGCCGCAACGTTGCTCCGCCCATAGGTCGCTTTGTAATCGTCGAGCCGACTGAGGAATCTGCCGGGGTCTGACACGATGCCTTCATGCACCTGCCGGTTCCATCCGATCTTGGTCGCGTCGGCATCGACCTGCACTACCGTGGCTTCGGGGTTGATCTTGGCGCCATACCCGGTGCGGAAGTCCCAGTCGACGCCGAACGCCAGCACCAGGTCGGCGTCTCGGAACGCCTCACCCCGGGTGCGGTTGCCGAGTAGCTGGTGGCCGAACGGGAGAGCTCCTCTAGCGGCGCCGTTGAGGTACACCATGGTCCCGAGCGCCTCGGCGACTGGCAAAAGCGCTTCCGCGGTCTGGGGCCGAAGGCCCCCTCCGGCGAAAACGACGGGCCGGTCGGCGCGCAGCATCAATTCGGCCACCCGCTCGACCACCGGTTCCTCTGGCCCGGCCGGCTCCTGAGGCCGATAGCCCTCGGGCCAATCTATTGAGTCCTCGCTCACCATGTCTGCTTGCACGTCGAGCGGCACGTCCAGAAACACCGGTCCTCCGCGGCCGGCAAATGCGTGACGAGCGGCCGTCGCTATGTAGTCGGCAAGGCGTCCGGTTTCCCAGGCAGTAGACGCCCACCGGGTGACCGGCCGCACCAGTTGAGGGTGATCCATCTCTTGGAGACCGCCACGCTGTTCCTGGCGAATGAAGTGACGGCCACCGAGTAGCAGCATGGGGGTTCCGGAGAATTGGGCGGCAGCCAGGGCAGTAATTGTGTCGGTGACCC
Source organism: Acidimicrobiia bacterium (assembly GCA_030624805.1). Lineage (GTDB taxonomy): Bacteria > Actinomycetota > Acidimicrobiia > Spongiisociales > SHLN01 > SHLN01. The sequence goes on along the minus strand of JAUXJL010000251.1, from coordinate 2,289 downwards.
CGGGGCCGGCCGTGACCGCGGCGACTCCCAACTTTCCCGTCAGCCGGGTGTAGGCCTCGGCGGCGTGGGCGGCCGTCTGCTCGTGACGAACGTCCACGACCCGGATTCCTTCCTGAACGCATCCATCCAAGATGGGAACGATGTGTCCGCCCGTAAGCGTGAACACCACCTCAACGCCCTCAGCCCGGAGAGCCCGTGCAATGATCTGGCCGCCGTGGATTCCCGCCATAACCCCCAAACTAATGGTCGAGGAAGCGTTCACGCTCGACGACCACCCGCCACACCCGAGCAGACGCTACCTCTTCGGTGTTCACGTCGACTACCGCCACCGTGAATTGAAGGTGGCGACCGTCGACGTTCACGAGCGTGGCTCGGGCCGTCACGGTTTCACCCGGCCAGCTTGGTTTTGAGTGATCACACTCAACACGGGTGCCGACCGTCGTTGTGCCGCGTCCGAGCTGGCCGGCGACGGCGGCGACCGTGGCCTCCTCGCACAGGGCAACCACCCGGGGGGTGCCGAGCACCGGCACATCGCCAGATCCGATTGCGATCGCAGTATCAGTGGCGCCAACCGTCAGCCGCACGGTGGCAGTCAGTCCCGGTTCCACCCGTCCTCCCTCCCAGACGACTCGACGCTAGCGGCGCATTGCCTTGCCCGGCTAGCTTGCGGACATGTCCATCCGCTTGCCTTCGCCTTGCCTGGTCCTACTGATCGGACCGTCCGGGTCGGGGAAGACCACCTGGGCCGAAGCCAACTTCCACGATTCTCAAGTTGTGAGCTCAGACGAGTTGCGTTCGTACGTGGGTATCGACCAACACGATCAAGCTGCCTCCCAGGATGCATTCGAGCTACTGGATTTCATCGTTGAGAAGCGGTTGGCACGGGGGATGCTCACTGTCGTTGACACGCTCGGCTTGAATGCCGAGCAGCGCGCCCGTCATCGCGAACTGGCCACCGCTCAGGGAATCCCGACCTACGCGGTCGGTTTCAATACCTCGGCCAAACTGTGCCGCGAGCGCAACAAGGAGCGGTCGCGACCCGTACCCGCCAGAGTGCTATCCGCTCAGATCAAACAATGGGGATCGACACGCGACGGCCTCGCCGAAGAAGGATTCGCGGCAGTCCTAGACCCGGAACCGGTTGTGGTTGTCCCCGCTGATCAACTCGACGCCGACGCTCGGGCAGCGGCCCAGCGGTCAGACCCGCGCCGGCTGGCGTTTGGGCTTCAGATTCCGAGTTTCACGTGGGACGGTGAAAGAGCTCAGCTCGGCGAGCACCTTGTAGAGATCGGCCGAGCAGCCGAGAGCGCAGGGTTTTCGAGCATCTGGGTAATGGACCATTTCCGACAGATTCCACAGGTAGGTCCCGAGTGGCACGACATGCTGGACAGCTACACGGCGCTGGGTTTCCTCGCCGGAGCCACCACCACCGTCCGCCTCGGTGTCCTCGTGTCGGGAATTACATACCGCAACCCTTCCCACCTGGGCAAGATCGTCGCCACCCTCGACGTCCTCTCAGGAGGCCGGGCTAGCTGCGGCCTCGGCATCGGCTGGTTCGAAAACGAGCACACGGCATACGGATGGGAGTTCCCGCCCGTTGCCGACCGATACGCTCTCCTGGAAGACAGCCTTCAGATGCTGCCGCTGCTGTGGGGCCCCGGCTCGCCTTCATTCGAGGGCACAGTATTGAACGTGCCAGAAGCGATGTGCTACCCGAGGCCGATCCAGGATCCGATCCCCATCATGATCGGAGGCTCGGGGGAGAAAAAGACGCTGCGGCTGGTGGCCCAATATGGCGACGCCTGCAACCTGTTTGGCGACTCTGCCACCATTGCCCATAAGGTGGAGGTGCTGGCGGCTCATTGTCTCGAGGTTGGTCGGGATCCGGCGGAAATCGAGATAACCACCCTGTCAACCGTCCTGATCGCTCCGGACCGACGCTCACTCAATGCCGAAGTCGATCGCCTCGGTCCGTCGAATGCCACCGCAGACGCCTTCGCCGCCCGCGTCAACGCTGGCACCGCCGAGGATCACATCGGCCGATTCCGCAATCTCACCGAGGCCGGAGTGCACACTGCCATCATCAATATGCCCGACCTGTCGAGCACCGGGCCCATCATTACATTCGCTCCGGTGATTGAGGCCTTTCGCCAGTAACTCATTGGACCAGTAGCTCATTGGACCAGTAACTCATTGGATAGGCCAAAAAGTGGACGCGGTTCGAGTCACAAGAAACTTGATGGTAATCCACTCAGATTATGTTATAGTATAGTCCAACATCGAAATAGG
>JAUXJL010000308.1 GCA_030624805.1 Acidimicrobiia bacterium | reverse complement strand
CACTCTTTTTGACAAGATCTATTCCGACCATGTAGTTCGGGCGGCCCCGGGCGAACCGGACCTGTTGTACATCGACCTGCATCTCGTCCACGAGGTCACGTCGCCGCAGGCCTTCGAAGGGCTGCGCTTGTCGGGCCGTGAGACCCGAAGACCCGACCTCACACTGGCCACCATCGACCACGGCGTTCCCACCACCGGCCGCGAACACGGAATCACCGATCCGCTCTCCCGCCGGCAGATCGAGACGCTGGTTGCCAACTGTGAGGACCAGGGCATCACACTCTATGGGCTCGACGATCCCCGCCAGGGCATCGTGCACATCATCGGCCCCGAGCAGGGAATAACCCAGCCGGGAATGACCATCGTGTGTGGCGACAGTCACACATCGACCCATGGGGCTTTGGGAGCCCTCGCCTTCGGCATTGGCACGTCCGAAGTGGAGCACGTGCTGGCCACCCAAACCCTCCGCCAGAACCGACCCAAGGCGATGGCGGTCGATGTCACCGGAGAGCTGGCCCCCTGGTCGACAGCCAAGGACATCATCCTGGCCATCATCAACCACATTGGCGTGAGTGGCGGCACCGGGCACGTCATCGAATACCGGGGCGACACTATTGAAGGCCTGTCGATGGAAGGCCGCCTGACGATCTGCAACATGTCAATTGAAGGTGGCGCCCGGGCCGGTCTCATCTCACCGGACGAAACCACATTCGCCTACTTGAAAGGCCGCCCCGAGGCTCCGGGCGGTGACGAGTGGGACGCCGCCCTCGACTATTGGCGAACACTTCCGACAGACGAGGACGCCGTCTTTGATTGGGAGGTGCAGTTGGCAGCCTCGGAGATTCCACCCTACGTGAGCTGGGGCACCAACCCGGCCCAATCTGCTCCTATCGACGGGGCGGTCCCGTCCCCCGACGACTTCGGTGACCCGGCCGAGCAGGAGCACACGGCCCATTCCCTGGCCTATATGCAGCTCGAGCCACACATTGCCATTACCGACATCACCATCGACCGGGTGTTCCTCGGATCATGCACCAACGGGAGGATCGAAGATCTTCGTGCCGCCGCTGCCGTCCTGGAAGGCAGGCAGGTACACAACGACGTGCACGCGATGGTGGTCCCCGGTTCTGGCCTCGTGAAGCTACAAGCCGAATCGGAGGGATTGCACGACGTATTCACCAAAGCGGGCTTCGAGTGGCGCGACGCCGGCTGCTCCATGTGCCTCGGCATGAACCCCGACATTCTGCTGCCGGGAGAGCGGTGCGCCTCCACCTCGAACCGGAACTTCGAGGGTCGGCAAGGCCGAGGAGGTCTAACCCATCTTGTCAGCCCGGCCATGGCCGCCGCCGCCGCGGTGGCCGGGCACTTCGTCGATGTTCGAGAGTGGGCCGACTGATGGACGCCGTCCGACGGATTGAGGGAACCATGGTTCCGCTGATGCGCTCGCACGTGGACACCGACCAGATCATTCCCAAACAGTTCCTCAAAAGGGTTGAGCGAACTGGCTTCGGCCCGTTTCTGTTCCATGACTGGGCCTACGACCACGAGGGTGAGCTGCGGCCGGATTTTGTCCTGAATCGGCCCCAATATCGCTCCGCCAAAGTGCTGGTCAGCGGACACAACTTCGGGTCCGGGTCTTCTCGCGAGCACGCACCCTGGGCACTACTCGATTGGGGCATCCAGGCCATCATCGCCCCGTCCTTCGGCGATATATTCCGCACCAACAGCCACAAGAACGGGCTGGTGCCCATCATCCTGACCGAGGAGGAGGTCGAACGGATAGCCGGTGTGGCGGCCGACCCCACCGCTGAGGTCGTGATCGACGTCGCAGAGGAGACGGTGAGGGCTGGAGGCAAAACCGTGGCGTTCTCTCTCGACCCCTTCGTCAAGCACTGCCTGCTGAACGGGCTCGATGACATCGCCATCACACTCGAGAGCGAACCCGCCATCTCCGAGTTCGAGACCACCCGACCGGAGTTCAAACCGAGCCTGACATGAGACGACTGGCTGTGCTGGCGGTGGTCTTGGCCGCCTGCACGAGCACCGCCCGCCTCCCGAGCACGACCGGCGTCGCCACCACCACCGCGAGCTCTGCTACCACAGTCACCACCCGGCCGCTTGCCGCGGTAGCCGTTCGGTTATCCGACGTTGAATCCCTCGCTGCGAAAGGCGCCCGCGTTCAGGTTGGGCAGACCGTGCAGCTCGGACCAGGGGACTCTGAGGTCCTGCTGCTGCCATTCGACCAGCCGGTGAGGCTGTCCATCAACTATGTCGTTGGCGGGGCCGCGGCTGAGCCGGCCTGGACCCAGGAGGTCTTGGCAGCCGAGGACGGAAGCACCCAACTCGTCATCGAGCAGCCGTGGCGGGCGCCGACCCCGGTCGAGGAGCCCATCGTGCTCGCCTGGCAGGCGGGGGGCACCCCGGCAACCTATCTCGACCAACTAGCCGCGGCTCGGGGGCTCACCGTCACATCCCCCCGGTGGTGGACACTGGACTCTGAGGGTTTCCTGGTCGGGGAAACAGATGCGGACTTCATTGCAGCAGCCCACGAGCTGGGGATCGAGGTGTGGCCATACATCACGAACGGATTT
>JAUXJL010000116.1 GCA_030624805.1 Acidimicrobiia bacterium | reverse complement strand
CTCTTACCAAATCGGTGATGCCGAAATTGACCGGCTGGTGGCAGAGCTCGTCGCAGCGGCCGGCGGCGGAGCCAACACCGACCTCATCGAAGAAATGGTTGTCACGTCCCTGAAGCTCCTGCGCGACAATGCCGACCGGGGCGACGTCAAGCTCGCCAACACAGCCCTCAAGGAAATGCGCTACCCGTTCCGTATCTTCTCGACGTTCAAGGACGTGAGGAAGGTAAGCATCTTCGGATCCGCCCGAACTAAACCCGACGAACCGGACTATAAGATGGCGGCCGATTTCGCCCGCATCATGACCGAGGATCGCAACTGGATGGTGATCACTGGTGCCGGCCCCGGCATTATGGAAGCGGGCAACGAGGGCGCCGGCCGTGAACGATCGTTCGGCGTGAACATCCGACTCCCATTCGAGGCCGATGCGAATGAGCATGTGCTCCCCGACCGGCTCCTCAACTTCAAGTATTTCTTCACTCGCAAACTCATCTTCGTGAAGGAATCTCACGCCTTCGCCCTGTTCCCGGGAGGGTTCGGAACTATGGATGAGGCTTTTGAGGCGCTCACGCTGATCCAGACCGGTAAGAGCCCACTGGCCCCGATCGTGTTGATCGAATCCGAGGGTACGGGGTATTGGGAGACGTGGGAGCGATTCGTTCGGGAAGATCTGCTCGGCAACGAGATGATCACCAGCAACGATCTGAGTCTCTTCACACCAGCCCATGATGCGACCGAAGCAGCCGATGCAATCTGCGATTTCTATCGCAACTATCAATCCCAGCGCTACGTCGACGGTAACCTCATCCTCCGCATGCTCCGGGGTCCGGACGACGCCCTCCTCACCCAGTTGAACGACGAGTTCTCAGACGTCGTGGTGTCCGGCGGCATCATGCGGGTGACGGCCAGCCCCTCAGAGATTGCCGACGGCGATGTTCCTGAGTTGGAGCGAATCAGCTTCGAGTTCAACCGACGCCATTTCGGCCGACTCCGCCAGCTCATCAATCAGCTGAACAAGCTGTAAGTAAGCAATAAGCAATAAGCAGCATCGGTTCCCACCAACGTCGCTGGTTGACCGTCAGTGGGTTTTCCCGGGGCCTGGCGTTGGGAACGCCCAACCGTCAACCTCCCGCAGCGAGGCCCCCAAACCACGCCTTCCTGGTTTCCGGGATGTGGTTTCCCTGGGCCTGGCGCCAGCGGCGCCGGCCCGCGATTTCGTGGCCCTCGGGCGGCAGCACTCGGCTGCCCTCCGGGCAGCTAAGCAGTTGCGACGCAACTGCCAAGATGGGCACAGCCCATCCTTTTTCGGCCTGTGATGTAACGGCATTGAAAGCGCGGCCGAGAAATCCGAAAGGCTACAAGGCTAGATTGGCTGCGAAATGCGCGAAATCCTGGCAGATCTTGTCGCCGAGCAACAGGGGCTTGATCAGTTCCTGCAGAGTATCGACTATCGAAAGTGGTCGACTGCTACCCCGGCGGCGGGATGGGACATCCGCGACCAGGTCAGCCACCTGGCAAGCACCGAGGAACTTGCGTTTCGGGCCATCGATGAAGGTAAGAAGGCGGTGGCCGCTGTCATGGCCGAGCATGATTCCATCGACAGCTTCACCGATGTCGGAGTCCAACGAGGCCGCGAAATGCGACCCGCCCAGGTCATCGAGTGGTGGCGTCATAGCAGGGCTGACGTAGTCGATGCTCTGTCGCGGATGACCGGCAGGGAGCGACTTCCGTGGCTTGGCACAGACATGTCCGCCAAGAGCTTCGGCACCGCCCGGCTCATGGAAACGTGGGCGCACGGGCTGGACATCCATGCCGCGGTGGGGTCGGTCCCTGAGGACACCACGCGTCTCCGCCACGTTGCGTTTCTGGGCTGGGCATCGCTTCCGCACGCCTTCGAAGCCGCCGGTGAGGAATACCCAGCCCCGATTCGGGTCGAACTGCGGGCCCCGGAGTACCAAAAATGGATCTTCGGGCCCGACGACGCCCAACAGGTGGTGAGTGGCGAGGCCGGCGAATGGTGCCGCGTGGTCGTTCGCCGGGTCGATTCGAGTGATACCGCCCTCGAAGCGTCGGGGGAGATTGCCGAGCTCGCCCTCCGGGTGGCCAAAGCGTATCTATGAGCAAACTCATCGGCGTTATCCATCTGTTGGCCCTGCCGGGTTCTCCTGGGTTTAATGGAGACCTGGCGGCCGGCCTCGAAGCCGCCTCATCTGATGCGCGGGTCTTGGCCGATGCCGGATTCGACAAGCTCATCGTGGAGAACTTCGGCGATGCGCCCTTCTTCGCAGGTCGGGTGCCGGCCGCCACCGTTGCGGCCATTACCCGAGCCGTAGCCGCCGTTGGTGAAGGGGTAGACATCCCAGTCGGTGTGAATGTCCTGCGCAATGACGCCCTTTCTGCCCTGGCTGTTGCGGCGGCCACGGGCGCCGAGTTCATACGTGTCAACGTGCTCTCAGGCACCATGATGACCGACCAGGGAGCAATCACCGGACAAGCTGCGGAAGTAATGCGGGCCCGAAGCGCGCTCGGCCTAGCAACCGAGATCTATGCCGACGTCATGGTCAAACATGCGGTACCGCCTCCCGGCATGACCATCGAAGCGGCCACGGCCGACACCGTGGAGCGTGGGTTAGCCGACGCCATCATTGTGAGCGGAGAGGCGACGGGCTCAGAGCCTGACCGGGACATGCTTCGGCGGGCAGCGACCGCGGCCGCCGGCAAGCCGGTACTCATCGGGTCGGGCGCCACCGAGTCAAACGTCGGCCGACTCCTCGATGTAGCCGACGGCGCCATCGTTGGTACGGCCGTCAAGATCGATGGAGTCACCACCAACCCAGTCGATCCGGCTCGTGCGGCCTCGTTTGTGAAGGCCGCTCGATGATTCACTTCACATACCGGCCGGGCGCGATTCACCTTCTGCGTCTTCCGACGGGTGCCGATCTCCTCGGCCACCTCGAGGAGTTTGTCACGGATAACAACATCGAGACCGCGGGGCTGTCATATCTGGGTGCGGTCAAGAGCGCCTCACTCCGTTATTACGACCAGAACGAGGGTGCGTTTTGCGACTTTCACATCCACCACCACCTCGAGGTTCTGTCCGGAGTAGGCAACGTGTCGTTACTGGACGGGCAACCCTTCATTCGTACACACGCGGTGTTCGGCGATTCGGGCGGCCGGGCGTTCGGTGGGCGCGTCAACCATGGCTGTGAGGTTTGGGCGCTCGAGGTGAAGATCGAGGAGTTCGACGGGTATCCACCAGTTCGGCTCCCCGACCACGAAACCGGGCTGTCTCTGTGCGGAGAGCGGACCTAGGAGTCCCCGCTCGGCTTTTCACCCTTCCTGACGTCAAACCCCGTCTTTACGAGAAGCCGTATGAGGGCGGCCGCCGGGTTCTTGAATTGGGCGGCACGTAATGCCTCACCGTGCTCCTCGAATTGGCCGATCATCTTCTCGAAGACGTGCGTGAGACTGATTGTGTGCAGATTGTTCACCGGGCTTCGCCCGAATGCCACGAGGCGAGTCCGAACCTTGCGGTCTGGTGGTTCCGCCTGATAACAGACCAGGTGCTCTTCCAGGTCACGGGCCACCTTGTGGACGTCGTCTTCGTAGAGCCACGCCACCCGCTGCAAAACGGTATGGAGGGTGTGGTGATTTGTCATCCCTGCGTTGAACACTGCCTCGCCTTGTTTGACTTCGCCGATGATGACATCGACCGTATCCGGTTCGAGGTCGAGGATCGGATCCTCCACCAACAGGGAAGGCGATTCGCCTTTGGTGTGGGAGTCGGCGATGTAAATGTGGCCCGGAAAGCGGACTGCAATCATGTCGACATCGGTGACTGTCTGATAACTCCCGGGAGTGACCTCTCGCAGCACCTCGAACTCAGAGATTGTGAAGTACCCGTTCAGCCGGAGGTATGCCTCCACCAGCTCGACACCAATATCCATTATTGGGCCTTCCCGAGGGCGCGGAGTCGATCGAATGGATATATACCGGTGCTGTGATGGTCGGGGGCGAATGTGAAGTTGATGGCATAGGCTCCGACGAGAGTTGCATCGAGAATGCGCACGGCAGCAGGATCAGCGACGTGGCCGGAGGCGCTCCCGAGGGATAGACAGGTGGCGCATTCACAGGCGGCTCGTAACTCGGCGGCCGGCACCGTCGTCAAGCCACCGTCCGACCACGTGAGGACGAGGGCGATGCCATCGTCGACCTCGATACGTTCGGGGACATCCACAGGCGGCAGGCTACCGCCCCAAGAATGGCTGGGCTCGGCCAACTGCGAAGTGCCATAGCATCGTCGCCGTGATCACCCCGTCCTGAGAGTCCGAGCCGCACCGCAATCAGCTACGCGAGTTGACGGGAAATATGGGCACCGGAACAACAAGCCCGCGATATCCTCGGAGATCTCCAGTACTACCTCGCCCAGCAGGACATCGAGACAACGGCATCCGGGAAGGCGGTGGGAGCGGTCCGGTGGCGAGTCAGCGTGTTCGAGGCACTGTTCGGCCGGATCCGCCGGCGGCCTCCAAACGTCGACGACCCGGTGCAGGCCTACTGCGATTTCCTCCACCACCGGTTCGTAGTGTCGCGAAGCGCCGGTCACGATGTAGGCAACGACTCCGCGTTTGAGGATTGGATCGAAAACGGACAGCCGGGCTATGACCTGGCCGCCTAGGGCGTCCTGATAGCGTGAGGTTATGGTGGAAGAGCGCCCGACAGGTCCGAGTCGCCTCAAGCGAGTCCTGCAAGCCCTGATCTCACTCACGATCATCGTCGGAATATTCGTTTTCGCGTTTCCTCAGCTCGCCGACTACGGGGACGTGTGGGCCGAGATCACCGCCATGACATCGGCCGAGGTGGCCACCCTCCTCGCTGTTGCCCTCTGGAACCTCGTGACGTACTGGTTTGTACTCACTGCGGTCATGCCCGGACTGACGTATCCGCAAGCAGCGGTTTCCAACCAAGCATCGACTGCTGTCGCCAACACCCTGCCGGGCGGGGGTGCGATCGCGGTTGGCGTCACCTACGCGATGTACCGGTCTTGGGGGTTCGGCAAAAGCGAGTTCGCACTGGCAGCAGTTGTCTCGGGGGTCTGGAACAACTTCGCCAAGCTCGGCATGCCGGTGGTGGCTCTCGCTCTGCTGGCACTGAGCGGCGAGATAACCGCCGCCCGGGTCGCGGCAGCGATCGCCGGGATCGGCGTGCTGGCGGGTTTCATCGCGGCGTGGAGCCTATTCCTATGGAAGGAATCCCTGGCACGTCGCATCGGCCGGTTCACCGGGCGCATCGTCAGCCGCCTGCGAGCTCTCCTCCGAAAGCCGCCGGTGAGCGATTGGGGCAGCGCCGGTGTGAAGTTTCGGGAGCAGGCACTGACCTTACTTCGCACGAGATGGGTCCGACTCACGATTGCGACGCTCGTCAGCCATATTTCGCTGTACCTCGTGCTGCTCGTGACCCTGCGCCATGTCGGGGTGGGCGGAGCAGTCCTCTCCTGGATCGAAGTCCTCGCAGTGTTCGCATTCATCCGGCTCATCTCCGCCGTACCGATCACCCCGGGAGGCGTTGGCGTCGTTGAGCTGGGTCTGACCGTCGGCCTGCAGGTAGCCGCCGATTACACCGGGGTGAGCGAGTCGCTGTTCGAGGCCAAGATTGCCGCCGCCGTCCTCGTGTTTCGTGCGATCACCTTCTTGCTCCCACTTCCGCTTGGGGTGATCTCCTACGTCATATGGCGGACCAACACGAGCTGGCGCCGGTCACCGCCGCCAGACGATGAGGAGGGCAGTGGCTCCGGCCGCGATGCCGAGGCCGGCGCCACCGACGCTGTCGAGGGGGAGATGGGCGCCAACGTACACCCGTAGGGTGGCCGCGCCGGTTGCCAGAGCCCACAGGACGGCCGCCCAGCGTCTCCCGACGTATGGTGTCGCGATTACCGCGATCGCGAACCCGACGACTGCGTGCCCGGACACGAAGCCGAGGCCATCCGGGCCGCCGTCCACCCGATAGGCGACCTCATCGAGCAATTGGCCGGGTCTCGGCCGATCGACCACTGCCTTCACGACTTTGGCGAGAATCCACATGGTGAAACCGGTCGTTACGAGAGCCAGCGCCGGCTGACGTTTGCGAGTGAGGTACCAGGCCAGCCCACCGGCAACAAACGGGGCAACGACCATACCAAACTGCATGACCGGCCAGAGCGGGGCCGCCATCCAGTCCGGCCAGCCGTTTACCCACTCAAACACCGTCCGCTCGGCCGCCGGGATGTTGTCGTCCCAGGCCAGGGCCGCGCTGGCAGCGAACACGGCCGAGCCGCTGGCCAGCCCGACGAGCTGGCTCCCACGGGTCTCAAGCACCGGCAGTCACCGAAGGAGACGATCGATTGCGAAGCCACCACAGGTGGACAATGGCGGCGACGGCCACTGCGGCGGCGGCGCCGAGCAACGTCCCGGCAATCACATCGGTGAGCCAATGAGCCCGCAGGTAAGTGCGACTCATGGCCATGAAGAACGCAAACCCACCGGCCAGCAGCTCCCAGATCCGCCGGTGAGGGCCGGCCGGGAGAAAGACGATGACGAGAGCAACCGCGGTGACCGCTCCAGCAATGGCGTGGCCGGACGGAAAGGAAGAACCGGTCGTCGAAACCAGACCGTCGGGCGGCCGGGGGCGATCGTAGAG
>JAUXJL010000035.1 GCA_030624805.1 Acidimicrobiia bacterium | reverse complement strand
CCACATGAGCAGCAACCGGACGGGCAACCCGGTCAACCAGCCCCGGTTTGCGTCCGTACCGGTCGGACGACGCGCCTGCGATGAAGTTGGCGGCGGCCTTGACGAGTCCGAAAGCCACGATGAAAGTGAGGGCGGCGGTGAATCCAGTGAGCTCGAACTCATCTTCGGCCATGAGTGGCAGGTCCGCTCCTGGCCCAGCATGCCCCCGACGAGTGCATTAACACCGACCAGCAGTGAGAACTGAGCGAAGTTGGCCTTGATGCCGAGCTGTAAGTCCGTCATGTCAAAGCTGGGCACTCTGGTGATCTGGCGGAAGCCAGTGGCCGTTCATCGTGAGTCTTTCCTCCCCGACGGGAGAGGTGGCGGCGAGCCGTGTGCGCCAACCACTCGATCTAACTTCCGCTCTGCCGCTATTTCTTCGGTATCTCCTCGACCGGCTCGCCACTGCTCCTCCAACCGTCGAAACCACCACCCAGGTGCGAGACGTTGGTCATGCCCATGTCCTGAAGCGCCTTGGCTGCGAGTGCGGAACGCCAGCCGAGATTGCAATAGAGGACCAGGGCATCGGCCTGTGAAAATACTTCCCGGTGATATGGGCTCTCGGGATCTACCCAGAACTCCAGCATCCCGCGCGGCCCGTGGACGGCTCCCGGGATCTTGCCTTCACGCGTCAGCTCACGGACGTCGCGCACATCAACCAGCAATGCTCCGCCTTCCATCGCTGCTTTCGTTTCCTCGACCGACAAAGTCTGAACCTGTTCCTCTGCCTCATCCACGAACGACTTGATTCCTTTGGTGACCCCGCTCACTGTTCTAAGTCCTTGTCTCGACGGTGGGTATATCCACGTCAGGCTACCGGCTCGTCCCGCACCGAACGATGAACGGCCCCTCCACGCCCGGGTGGCTCACTTTCGTCGGAGTCCTGGTTCGGCGCCCAGATACATCGGGGCCGAACCTCAGGGGGCCGCCGGGGCAGTAGTAACGACGGGCCGCTCCGTGTCCCAAACGGGGTCGTAACCGGTTGGCTCGAACATACCGGGTTCGACTGGTTTGCTGTCAACCGCCGTGACGGCGATAGTGATCTCCGCCTCGAAAAAGGGGGTGATGAATTCCGTGTCGACGCGAGTCAGCTGCGAGGTTGCCGGATCGATCCCGTACCAGATCGTCGCAGTCGCCTCCGGCCAAGTGTTTTGGTGCCGGAACCACCGAACCGTGGTGCCCCGCTCGGTCGACTCGGTAGCAACAGCCGGAACAAAACCAGAGTCTGATGGATGTACCAGAACATTGAGCTGATCCTCCTCGAGTGGTGTCAGGAAGCGGATTGCAGGGCCGGGAGAGTGATCGAGCCATGTTTCGCCTGCAAAAACGGTGCTGCTGGATCCGGCTGTCTCGGCCAGTGTGTACCCGGCACGGCGTCCGTGATCGGTCCCAAGCGCCCATGCACGGCGCCAGCCTCGCCTCTGTCCCTCGAATAGGAGTTGGTAGATCGAGTCGTCGGGATAGGTCGCCTGGAGGCGCATGAACTCGTCGTCGGGGTCACGCCACATGTCGAAAATGATGCGGTCGAAGCCGCCCTCGTCGTAGACCTGCCAACCTTCGCAGCCGAGGACGAGGGCGTGCTCGTACGTGAAGGTGATGTGGGTCCACTCAGGGGAGGCGAGCGTCGTCCCACCGGTGGTGTCTGCACCCCGGCCGGTCAACACGAGCGCCATCACCGGCCCCGATGACCAACACGCCGACGAAGGCAGCTCCGAAGGCAAGTGGTGGGCGCCTGGCATGGATGTCAGGCGCTTTCCTCACGTTCCTCCTGCCATGAATCGTCACCGGGTGGGTTTGTCACCGTCAGAATATGCGACGCGCTCGGTGGTGTAATGGGTTCCACAACAGTCGCAGCCTCAACGAGATGTTGATGTGAACAGTGGGCGCTGAACCGTGCATGAGACTGGATTGCCACCCTCCGGGTTGGACCACCTCGAGCTAGAGACGTAATCCTCTTACGTACCCACCGGCCTGCTGCGCCGGGCCAACCAAACCGCCATTGCCAGTGCCGGCAATGCCATGCCGATGGCGGCGACTCGCGGCCCGAAGAGCGACGCCAGCGTCCCATCGATCAAGCTGGCAAACGGGCGGACACCGAAGAAGGACATGCTCCATATCGCCATCACCCGCCCCCGGTGGCCCTCCTCGATCGTCTTGTGGATCAGCGTGGTTGCGATGGTGATCGAGCCCAGGTAGCCCAAACCCGCCAGCACCAGACTCACCAGCCCGACTGCCGGGGCCGACGAAAGGCCGAATGCCACAATCCCGACACCGAGGAATCCGAGCATGACCGAGACCACTCGAAGCGACGATGCCAGTCGCCGCATCACCGAAGCTACCCCGATGACCGCACCGATCCCGAAGGCACCAACCAGAAACCCGGTAAAGGAGTCGGCCCGGGAGAAGATGTCGACCGAGAAGGCCGGCGTGAGGGTGTTGACCGGGTCGGCCGCAATTGATACGACGGCCACCACGACCATCATCGTGAGGAGGGTACTGTCGGCCCGCACGATCGCCAGGCTGTCTCGCAGCCGGGCTCTGCCACGTCGGACGAGCTCTTGAGCCCTCGGCTGCACCACATACAAGGACCCCACAACGGCCATGAACGACAGTGAGTTGAGTGTGAACGCCCATGTGAACCCCAGCTGGTTGACGACGACGGCGCCTATCAGCGGCCCGATCGCTCGTGCCAGGTTGAAGGTTGACGCATTGAGAGCGATGCCCACCGGCATGTCCGCCTCGTCGACCAGCGCCGGTAGCAACGCCTGAGTGGCCGGCACCGACAGGGCGTGACCGAGGCCGATGCCGAGAGCACACAGGAGCAGAATCGGCGTGGTGACTTGACCGAGCCCCGATACGACTGCCAGCGTTGCGGCAATCAGCGCCGAACTCGTCTGGGCCAGGACCAGGATCCGTCGCCGGTCGAAGCGATCAGCCGCCGCCCCGGCCCACGGCGCCAGCACTACCGGGCCCAGGAACTGAGCGAGGTTGACGAGGGCCACGAAGAAGGTCGACCCGGTGAGTCGGAAGATGAGCACCGTTTGGGCAATGTTCTGTACCCAGGTCCCGGTGGCGGAAATGAAACCGCCCGCGAAGAAGACTCCAAACCGTCGTTTGTTTAGAACCTGCCAGACTGAGGCACGGCCCACCCCGTGTGCCGGGTTGCTCAATTGGGGATGATCGGCAGCAGCACGTGTGACGGATGGTCGGCGTCGTGGACGATGGTGTCGGAGCCGAACTTGATCCCGTAGAAGTGGCTGTAGTTGCCGTCTGTGATTCCCGAATCACCGTTTGTGATGTGAAGTCGGATCCGATGACCGCGCTTGAAAACGTGGGCGATCGGCCAGATTTCTATTTCGAACCGGTAGATCGTGCCCGGCTCGATCGGTGTTGGATCTCGGTGGGGGTGGAACGGACGTCCCGGCACCGACCGTTCCTCGTCCAGAGCCCGGTGCGAGGCTCGCAGCCAGCCCCGTCCGAGAATGACGTCCTTGCGCCTGCCGTTTGCCGCTTCCGGTTCCTGGTCCCAGATCTTGATGAAGAAGTCGGTGTCCGGTTGATCCGACGACGCATACAGGACCATCGCCATCGGTCCTGCGATCATCGTGTCCTCGTCCAGCGGCTCGGTCGTCCACGTGAGAACTTGTGAGACCGGATCGGCGGACCCATCCGGCTTGAACTCCACCGGGCCCAGGTGCCACTCCTGGCGGGGGTAGGAATAGGTCGTTCCCCCATCGCCGTTTCTCGGCAGTTCGGGTGAGAGTGCTCCGTCGTTTAGTGAGGTGACCGCTCCGGCCGGGCCTTTTCGGAGGTAGAGGCTGCGATACTCGATCTCCTCGGGTGGCCAGGCGCTCCAGGTCACATACTCGTCGATGCCGGAAACGAACGTCGAGACCTGGGGCCCGTCCATGACGCCATTTTCGACGCCCTTGAGCCAATAGTCGTACCAGGGCAGGAGCACCTTTTCGTGGAACTCGGGCTGTTCGAAGTCCTGCTGGGCTCTTACAACTCCGAGACGCACAGGCCACCCGGCTTCCTCGACGAGCAGCTTCTTGGGGCCGGACACCAGCTCGTAGCCCATGAGGTTGCCGCGCAAGTGCAAGGCGTTCTTGCCCCAACTTCCAATCGAAAATGTCGGGATGGTCACGTCCTGGAGGTGCCAGTAGGGCGAGCGGCTACGCCAGAACTCGTCGTCGGTGGGGTGGGCGAGCATACCCTGCACCAGGTCGGTCTTGAGACGGGCTTCGGACTCGGGCCCGGGTGGCCCATTGAGATGGTTGTAGCGAATCCCGAACGACCAGATGATCGGGAGCCCGAAGGCGGGAATGCCGCCGTGATACTGTCCGCCCCGGTAATGATCGGCTTTGGCGTCGTAGGGGGCAATACAAGCGAGCGACGGCGGTGCTTGAACCGCCGCCGCCCACTGCGCCATTCCGAAATAGGACTGCCCGATCATCCCGACCTTTCCCGTGCACCAATCCTGGGCCGCGATCCACTCGATGGCGTCGTACAGGTCGGTCTGCTCCTCGGGCCCGAAGTACTCCCAGATCCCCTCGTCGGACGCACCTGTGCCACGGGCGTCGGCCAGCACGTATATATAGCCGCGCTGCACGTACCACTCGATTGGACCGGTCTCCCGCCATAGGAACGCCGGGTAGGCCGGCAAGCCGGCCAGGTCTTTCTGATACGGGGACACGGCATAGAGGGCCGGATACGGCCCGGGGGCCTCGGGCCGGTAGACGTCGGCGCGAATTGTCACTCCGTCGCGCATCCGCATCGGCACGTTACGGTCGACGACCACCCCATCCACTGCT
The DNA here is from genome assembly GCA_030624805.1 of Acidimicrobiia bacterium. GTDB lineage: Bacteria > Actinomycetota > Acidimicrobiia > Spongiisociales > SHLN01 > SHLN01. The sequence continues at coordinate 7,097 of JAUXJL010000035.1, read as the reverse complement.
GGACGATGATGCGGTCCCCACAGTGTCACCCCGTCGAGTCCAACCGCTCGTGTCACCAGGCCTCCTTGCCACGGATGTATGCAATATACATAATGCGGACTGTGATATGCCATGCGCCTGTACAAACCTTTCAGCGGTCGAGCATGAAGGCGGCTCGGTGACCGCCCAAAAGCGGGGAGGATCGCGGCCCGAGCCGGCCGGGGGGAGCGGGGGCCTGATCGGGTCGCCACTCCTTCGACTCGAGGACGACATGCTCGTGACCGGATCCGCCCAGTTTGTCGCCGATCTTCGGGCGTCCGGAATGCTGAGTGCCGGCTTCGTCCGAAGTCCGTTTGCCCACGCCGCCCTGACGGCGGTCGATACCGGAGCGGCCGGTCGATCCCCGGGGATTGTTTCCGTCTTCACCGCCGCCGACCTGAATCTGCCCGAGATTCCGAGCGACCTCATGAGGATTGCCGTCGACCCGGCCATGAGCCGGCCCCCGCTGGCCCGCAATCGTGTCCGGTACGCCGGCGAACCGGTCGCGATTGTTGTGGGGGAGACTCCCTACCAGGTGGCAGACGCGGTTGGCCTCGTGCAGGCAGAGTACGAGGAGCTCGAACCTGTAACCGATCCCGACGATTCGCTGAGACCCGGCGCTCCCCGGCTGTTCGAATCGACGAGCAATCTGGTCCACCGCAGAGACGAGGAGGCCCCCCGAGAAAAGGACAAGTGGCCGGTCTCGGTCTCTGTTCGAATCGAGAACCCCCGCCTGGCGGCGGTGACGATCGAGCCCCTCGGCCTACTTGTTGTGCCCGAGCCGGACGGTTCCATCACAGTGTGGTGCAGCCATCAGAGCCCACACAACCTCATGCGCCAACTCAGCCAGGTCCTTGGGCTCGAGGAGGATCTGATCCGGGTCAGAGTCCCGGCCGTGGGTGGAGCGTTTGGGCTCAAGGGCATGCTCTATCCCGAATACATTGCGGTGGTGGGGGCCGCCCGGCGCCTGAATCGGCCGGTGATGTGGGTGCAATCCCGACGAGAACACATGGCGGGAGGGAACCACGGCCGGGGTCAAAGGACCCGAATCACCCTGGAGGGAGAACTCTCCGGCCGGATCCGGCGGGTCGATGTCCACGTGCTCGCCGATGTCGGCGCCTACCCCCAAAGCGGTTTGTTCGTGCCGATGTCGACTCTGTTCATGGCCCCCGGCCCGTATGACATTCGAGACGTCTCAGCGACCCTCGACGTTGTGGTCACCAACCGGGCACCTACCGGGCCCTACCGGGGAGCCGGCCGACCCGAAGCTGCCTATGCACTGGAACGGGCAGTCGATGCCTTTGCCCGCCAGGTTGGGTCCGACCCGGCCGAGATCCGCAGGCTCAACCTGATCGGGCCTAACGAAATGCCGTACACATCCGCCACCGGTGCGGTGTACGACGGCGGCCATTACGCCGAGGCCCTGGACCGGGTCCTCCAACTCATCGATGAGCCGGCCGTCAGGGCCGAGCAACAAAGACGGCGGGCCGCCGGTGAGAATCCAATCGGGTTGGGTATGGCGGTGTTTGTGGATCGGGCAGGCGGCGGTAATCCCCAATTGGGTGAATACGCCCATGTAGAGATCGGAGCCGACGGGACGGCAACGGTCCATACCGGATCGACGTCGGCCGGCCAGTCTCACGAGACGTCTGGGCTCAGGTAGCCTCCGACGCGCTTGGTTTGCCGATCGAGGGGATCGAGATCGTTGCCGGCGACACCGGCCGGGTCGCTCGCGGTTACGGCTCGTATGGGAGCCGATCCGCCCAATACGGGGCCTCAGCCGTTTTCCGGATGGCAACGAGCGTTCGAGAGCAAGCCCGGCGGATAGCCGCCGAGCTCCTGGAAGCCGACCCGGCCGACATCGTTTTGGACGCAGCCGGTTTTGGTATTGCCGGGGTGCCGGGGACATCGGTCGGGTATGGGGAGATCGCCGCCCGGGCGGCCGAGGTTGGCGAGTCCCTTGTCGCCGAGGAGGACTTCGTGCCGGGTTCACAAACGTTTCCCTATGGGGCCTACGCGGCGGTTGTGGAGGTCGATATCGAGACGGGGGTCGTTCGTCTCGTACGGTTTGCTGCGGTCGACGACTGCGGAAACGTGATCAACCCGTTGGTGGTTGAGGGTCAGATCCACGGTGCGATCATGCAGGGACTCGGCCAGGCGCTCATTGAGGGCATTGAATATGACGAACGAGGCCAGCTGCTCACATCCTCGTTGATGGACTATCCGGTCCCGACTGCCCTCGACGCTCCCGAGCTTCTCACCGATCGGTTGACGACTCCCGCCCCTTCCAACCCGCTGGGCGTGAAGGGGGTTGGTGAGTCGGGCACGATCGGGGCGCCGCCGGCGGTGGTAGGGGCCGTGCTGAACGCACTCGCTCCCTGGGAGGTGACCGATCTCACCATGCCGCTTCGACCAGATCGGGTGTGGGCGGCCGTCCACCGGCCTGATTCACGTTGACCAGTTCGTAACGGCCCACCCCGGCGCCGGCAGAATGGGCTCAGGTGCCGAAACGACGAAGCCGGAGGCTGTTGGCAACGACAGAGACGCTCGAGAACGCCATGGCACCGGCCGCGATCATCGGATTGAGTAGTCCGGCCGCGGCGAGCGGTATGGCCGCGACGTTGTAGAAGAAGGCCCAGAAGAGGTTCTGGCGAATGGTGGCGAAAGTGCGCCTGGCAAGCTTCATCGCCGTCTCTGCCGCCCTCGGGTCACCGGACATGAGGATGACATCCCCGGCCTCGATGGCTATGTCGGTGCCGGTGCCGACCGCCATGCCGAGGTCGGCCTGGCTGAGGGCCGGAGCATCGTTGATGCCGTCTCCCACGACGGCCACATGCAGGCCCTCGTCTTGATACCGGCGCACCTCGTCAACCTTGTCAGATGGCAAGACTTCGGCTCGCACCTCGTCGATTCCGGCCTGATCGGCGACGACGGCGGCCGTGCCGGCGTTGTCTCCCGTCACCATTGCCACCCGCACCCCGAGAGCCCGGATCCCTCGGACGGCCTCTGGCGTGCTCGGGCGGAGGGTGTCGGCGACCGCCAGGACGCCGCGCGCCTCTCCATCCCAGCCGACGAGGAAGGTGGTCCGGCCAAGTTGCTCGAGCCGCTCGATGTCATCCAGATAGCGCGTTGCGATCATCAGGCCCTGATCGGCGAGCAGCTTTGCCTTGCCGACGACGACCCGCTTACCGTCGACGGTGCCGCCAATGCCCCGTCCCGGATAGTTCTCGAAATCGGAAACCGGGCCGAGCTCGATGTCTCGTTCTTCGGCCCCAAGTGCAACGGCCCGTCCGATCGGGTGTTCGCTGGCCGCTTCGACCGAACCACCCAGGTAGAGGAGCTCCTCGACGGAGCGTTCGCCGGAGCCTTCGCCGATGGCTTCGGTGAGGGTCATGATGCCCCCGGTGAGTGTTCCGGTCTTGTCGAACAAAACAACGTCAACCGCCCGCGAGCGCTCGAAGACGTCGGCGCCCTTGAACACAATGCCCATTTCGGCTCCCCGGCCGCTCCCCACCATGATGGCAGTTGGCGTTGCCAGCCCGAGAGCGCACGGGCAGGCGATGATCAGTACCGCGACTGTGGCACGAATCGCCTCGGTTACCTGGCCGTCGATCAGCATCCAACCGGCGAAGGTGGCAAGCGCGACCACGATCACCGCCGGCACGAAGACGCCGGCGATGCGGTCGGCCAGCTTCTGGACGGGTGCTTTGGAGGCCTGAGCGTCGGCGACGAGCTGCACGATCTGAGCGAGGGCGGTGTCCGCTCCCACCCGGCTCGCCTCCACTCTCAGCAGGCCGTGCTGGTTGATGGTGGCGCCGAAGACATCGTCGCCGGCAATCTTGTCGACCGGCATCGATTCTCCGGTGAGCATGCTCTCGTCGAGGGCCGACGTTCCCGAGAGGATGAGTCCATCTGTTGGCACTTTCTCGCCCGGCTTGACGATCATCTCATCTCCGGGGCGAACCTCACTGATCGGGACCAGTTCCTCGCCGTCGGGCCGCACCAGCCGCGCTTGTTTGGCTCCGAGCTCGAGCAACTTGGTGATCGCCTGGGAGGCCCGGCCCTTGGAGCGGGCCTCGAAGAAGCGGCCCAGCAGGATCAGCGTGATGATCACCGCAGCCGTGTCGAAGAACACCGGCTCGCCCGCGAAGACGGCAAACACGGAAAAGAAATATGCTGCCAGGGTGCCCATCGAGATGAGCGTGTCCATGCTGGCGCCCCAGGCCCTTGCCCGCTGGAGAGCGGCGCGGTGGAACTGGGCCCCGAACACGAATTCGACCGGAGTGACGAGCGCCCACAGGATCAGCTTGGTCCAGGTTTCGTCCGGGCCGAACATCCCGATGATTAATGCCGGAAGACTAAAAACCGCAGCCAGGATGAAGTTGCGACCTTGCACCCGGCTCTCGTCGTCGTAGCGAGCAACGATATCGGGCCGTTCATCCTCGGCGGCGAGAGGCGTGATGGAATACCCGATTTTGGATACCGCCTGTTGCAACGTTTCGGCGTCGGCGGTGGGCGCCAGCGTCACGCGAGCTTCCTGGCGAGGGAAGCTGACGGTGGCATCGGTCACCCCGTCTTGTTTGGACAGGACGCGTTCCACCCGAAGCGCACAGGATGCGCAGGTCATGCCCTCAACGTCGTATGTGAGGTCCTGGCCGGTGGATTCCTCGCTCACTGTTCGTCCCTTCGAAGCTCAGGCGTTCGCCACTGTGTAGCCCTGGTCTTCGATCGCCTCCACGATGGCCTGGCGGGTCTCGGGGGAATCGGTGAACTCAACGTCGACGGTACGGGGGGTGATTTCCACCTCCACGGTGCCGACCGCGTCGAGCGCTCCGACGGCGCCTTCGATCGACTCTTTGCAGTGCTGGCACGAAATATCGGGTACGGATAGGGTCAGGTTGGCCATGGGGCATCCTCCAGGCTGATAGGGGCGGGTCCGGTGACGGCCGCCGTGTATTTCATTGTTTCCATCAATTCGTCGACGATCTCCTCGGTGCGGCCCTCGTGGATTGCGTGAGTAACGCATGTCTCGAGGTGGTTCTGGAGAAGCACCCGGTTGACCTTCTCGAGCGAGCCTTGCAATGCAGAGACCTGTTTCATGACGTCGGGGCAATAATGCTCATCGTCGACCATGGCGATAACGGCCTCCACATGGCCGCGTACCGTCTTGAGCCGGTTGAGCGCCGAGCTCTTGTGGATTTCCTTCATTGGAATGTCCTCTCGTCTTCGCCACTATATACACCCCACCTGGGGTGGGGTATTCCCATCCGGAGTCAATAATTTCGCGATTTGTTTGGCAGGCGAGTCGACATAAATGGGTCGGCTTGACTGGCGGCGGCACACCTATCAAGGGGAGAGAGAGCTGGTTTGGCCGCTCACCAGGTCAACTCGGTACAGCCGCCGTGAGATTCAGGCTCGACCTGGAGGGTGGCATGTGCGATCCCGTAAGCGTCCTCGAGCAGGTCTCGAGACCGGTCCAAGACCGGATGGGGATCTGCGGTGTCACCGATTACGAGGTGCACCGAAGCAACGTCCATCTCCGACGTGAGGGTCCACACGTGTAGGTCGTGAATGTCAATCACCCCTGGTATGGCCGATAGCCTGCCTTGCAGCTCTTTGAGGTCCAGTTGTTCGGGGGCTGCCTGTACCAGGATGCGCAGCGCTTGGCGGCCGAGTCGCCAGGCCCGCGGCAGGATAAAGACCCCGATGGCGGCCCCGAGCACAACGTCGGCGTGAGCCCAGCCCGGGTATCGGAGCAGAACGGCCGCCGCGATGGCCCCGACTGATCCGATCATGTCGGCGCTCACCTCCAGGAATGCCCCCTCCACATTGAGCGACTCGGCAGAGCCTTCCCGCAACAAACGCCAGCTCACGAGGTTGACGAGCAGCCCGACTATTGCTACCACGAGCATCGGTCCTGACAGCACATCGGGCGGGTCCGACAACCGGTTGATGGCTTCCCACAGTACGTAGCCGGCAACGCCAAAAAGTAAGGCCGCGTTGGCGAGTGCGGCAAGTATCTCCAGTCGATACAGGCCGTATGTGCGTTGGCCTCCTGAGTCGGACTTGCCGGCCACTACGATCGCAGCCAGCGCCATGGCGAGCCCAAGAGTGTCGGTGGCCATGTGCCCGGCGTCAGACAGCAGTGCCAGAGAGCCGGTGGCAAACCCGGCGATGAGCTCGACCACCATGAACACGGCGGTCAGCGAGGCTGCGATGGCGAGGGGGCGTTGATGCCGTGCTCCTGCCCGGGCGGTTGGGTGGTGGGAGTGGCTCAAAACCCATCCTCGTGATCGTGAAGGTAGTGCTCAACCGCCAGATCCAACAACAGCCGCACGTGGGTGTCGGCAACCCGGTAGTACACGATTCGCCCGGCCTTGCGGGTCCGCACCAGCCCGGTCAGGCGCAGCTGGCGCAGCTGGTGACTGGTTCCGGACTCCGATGCGCCGACCGTCAGTGCCAGATCACCCACACACAGCTCGCCCGCCTCGAGCAGGGCGTACACCATCCTCAGCCTGACCGGGTCCGCCAGCAGTCGGAACCGTTCGGCCAGCCTGGCGGCGTCGTCCGGTGTCAGGAGTCGCTCTTGTACGGAGCTGACCCGGTGTCGATCGACGGCTTGGCGGGTGAGTTTGTTTTGAGGCATGGCTACGCTATCTCTGAATACTAGCTCATACGTTCAGAGATAGAAGTGGCTTTCGGATGGCGCAAGTCTGGGGATTGGCTGCCACTTCTGTGTATCCTGAAGATGGTATACCGTATTCCAGGCGTAGGTGGCACGTGGCCACGGTCGCTAGCAGCAAGAAGAAGGGGCCCGTACATACCGATGGCCGTTAAAAAGATGCCCAACGGCGATTCAGCCGACCCAGGAGACCCGGACAGTTCGGTGTCGGGAGGCCTGGAGATGGCGCGCCCACGGAGCGCCGAGGAAGCGGTTACCGACGCATTACGTCAGGCGATTCGCGATGGCGTTCTGGCGCCGGGGCAGCGTTTGGCGCAAGCCGATCTCGCCGATCAGCTCGGCGTTAGTCGAATTCCGCTCCGTGACGCCCTGCGGCGGCTCGAGGCCGAGGCACTTG
>JAUXJL010000197.1 GCA_030624805.1 Acidimicrobiia bacterium | reverse complement strand
GCGCCCGCACCGGTGGCCGCACCGGCCGGTCCGCCCGAGGGTGTGCGAACTCAGCGGCTGCTTACCGTCGTACAAGCCGAGGCCATTCAGCAGGTCAAAACTGAACCAACCGACAAAGTAAACGTGTGGCCGCATTTGGTGGCGGTCGAGTTCGTGGCCTTGCTGGCAGTTACCGCCGTGCTCATCGTCATCTCGGTGATCATCAATGCTCCCCTGCTCGAAGCAGCCAACTTCAACCTCACACCCAACCCCTCCAAGGCACCGTGGTACTTCCTCGGCCTCCAGGAGCTGCTCTCCTACTTCGACCCGATGGTCGCGGGAGTGCTCATTCCGGGCGTTATCGGGCTCGTCGGGTTGATGGCCATTCCCTATATCGACCGTAACCCCTCGATACGACCCGCCGACAGGAAACTGGCCATCATGATGTTCACGTTTTTCCTGATGGGGGCGGCCACTCTGGTCATCTTCGGCTCGTTCTTCCGGGGGCCGGGATTCAACTTCACATACCCCTGGAGCGACGGCGTGTTCTTTGACGATCTCAAGGACTGGTTGGAATGAGCGCCGGTCAAGCCGTCGCGCTAGGAATCGCCCTCGTGGTCGTGCTGTCCTCGGCTGCGATTTTCACGCTCGCCTATCGCCGCGAGAGCGAGTCGCGGGCAGTGGGGACGCTCGACAAGGAAGCTCGCCGTCGCACCCGGCTCCGCAAGCCGGTCGAAGTTTCGGCTGCATCCGACCCCGGGGTTGACGACGAAGACTCCGAAGCCGAGCCGGCTCCCGAGCCACCAACGCCGATCCGGGAAGTCATCGAGCTGAGCCCGGCTGAGTTTGGAGAGACCCGCCGCCAGTTTCTCAATCGCGCCACCGGTGTCTCCTTCGGGGCGTTTCTGGCATTCTTCGGCATAACATCACTGGCTTTCCTCTGGCCAAAACTCCAAGGTGGTTTCGGCGGCAAGATCGATGCCGGCGACGTCACCGAGATCAAAGCGGCCATTTTTCAGCCGGACGGGTCCATCGAACCGTTCTACGTCGCTCAGGCCAAGACCTACGTTGTCCCATTTGACGAGGACGCGATCTCCGAAACGGACTTCGGCGGCATCGGTGTGGTGGCCGAAGGCCTCTCCGGGCTCTTCCAAAAGTGCGTACACCTCGGATGCCGGGTGCCGTGGTGTTCCTCTTCGCAAGGGTTCGAGTGCCCATGTCACGGCTCCAAGTACAACGCGGCAGGCGAGTACGAAGCAGGCCCGGCACCCCGCAACCTCGACCGATTCGCAATCGAAGTGATCGACGGCCGACTTATCATCAACACGGGGGTCGTGCGGGACACACCCCGTGCAAAGGTCAAGACCGTTCAGTATCCACAAGGCGTGAACTGCCTATGAGGCTGGCGTGAGCCTCGGTCCCTTCGCGGTCGCCATAGCAGTCGTCTTCTTGCTCATCGGCCTCGCCTACTTGGCTAACAGCGGCAGGGGACCTCGCCCTGGTCGGGAAGTGCCCCCAAACCTGGCGCCATTCCTCACAGACGAGGACCTCGAGAACAAGCGACTCAACAAAACACTTGTCGCCGCGCTGTTCTTGTCCGCCTTCCTCGCCGTCGCCCTGCCGGTCTACTTCCTCACCGAAACAGGCCGTCAGGCCGACTTCAACGAGCTCTATGAAGAGGAAGCCGTACACGTCGGCGAGAACATCTTCCAGGAACAGAGCCCCGACAACCCGGAGGGATTTGGCTGCATCGCCTGTCACGGGGCCGAAGGTGTAGGGGGTGGCGCCGACTTCGTCGACCCCCGCACCGGGGCAAGCGTGACATGGGCTGCCCCCTCGCTGAACGACGTCTTCTATAGATACGACGACGAAGAGGTCCGGTTCTGGCTGATCTGGGGGCGGCAAGGCTCGCCTATGCCGGCCTGGGGTGTCGAGGCGGGTGGCCCGCTCAACGATCAGCAGCTCGACTTCGTCATCGAGTATTTGAAATCCATCCAAATCCCCCAGGAGGAGGCCCTGGCCGCGGTGGACGCCAAAGTGATCGCCGAGCTCGCATCGCTGGCGGGAGCCGACGCCTCCATCGCCACGGCCATCACGGACCAGACGGCCGAGCTTGCTGCCGTCAGCAGCGCACCGGAGCGCCTGCGGTGGGCCGAGGACCTCGAAGCCCTCTTGGATCAGGTGCTACAAGGATCGAGCAGCGGCCTCGATACCGACCTGGACGGCCTGTCTGACGACTCCGAGACCGAAATCAACCGCATATCCGAACTGGCCTTCGCCAACATCGGGACAGACGCGACGCCGGCGACCACGGTCGCCGCCAATCGCCTGATCCTCGTCCTTGATCCCGAGAATCCGTTCTCCACCGTCGATGAGACCGGCGAGCCGGTGCCGGACCAAACCGCCGCGGAGGGGCTGCTAGCGGAGTTCGGGTCCCAAATATTGGCGCTCGACCCCATCGTCGCCAACAATGCTGGAATAAAGGCAACCGCTGAGGAGACCCTGATCAACCTCGATAAGGCGGGCGAAGCCCGGCGGTTCGCGGTTGACTTCGGCGAGTTAGCGGAATCTCATTTCGACGGCAACGAGGAAACGGCCAAGCGAGCCTACGGTTTGTTCGCTGCCAACTGTGCTCGATGCCATACGGCGGGATTTTCGGCCGGGTGGGTGGCCACTTTTGAACCTGGCTCGGGAGCGATGGGACCATCTCTCCGAACCGGACGAGCACTCGTCCAGTTCCCGGATGACGAAGACCATTACGAGTTCATACTCAAGGGATCGGTCAATGGCCAGGCGTACGGCGTCAACGGCATCGGTCGAGGATGGATGCCGGGTTTCGGGACGGTGCTGACCGAAGCCGACCTACGGCTGATCGTCGACTTCGAGAGGAGTCTCCGTTGATTGATATCACCCTCCCCGAAAGCGTCGTATTCCGCGGCCTATTCGTCACCATCGGGTCCGTTCTTGTGTTCTACGGAAGTGTCTACCTTCTCGTCTATACCAACCTCGGCAAGAAGCTGGGCTTCTTGATTTCCGGCACCGCACTGTTCGGTTGGACGACCATCAATAGCCTCCTGTTTGTAATGTATGCGCCGCGGGGGCCACGCCCCGCCGTCATCGAAGGACTCAACTTCTTCGAGGTTCGGATCGTCGCACTCAGCTTCATGGCGGGCTCGGCCATTCTGTTCGCCATGTTCCTGGTTGCGCTGAATCGTTTTGAGAAGGCGGACACTGACGCGGCCTGAACGGTCGTACACTTAGCAGACTGTGAAAGGCATCCCACCCGCCACTGTTCAACGGCTCCCGATCTACCTGCGGTGCCTCAGGGAGTTTGAAGCTCCGACCATTTCTTCGGAGCGGCTCGCCGAGCTGGCTCGCGTCAATTCGGCCAAAGTCCGCAAGGATTTATCGTTCCTCGGCTCCTACGGCACCCGTGGTGTGGGATACGACGTTGACCATCTCACACACCAAGTCAGCCGTGAGCTCGGACTGACAAAAGACTGGGCCGTGTGCATTGTGGGTATGGGAAACCTGGGCAACGCGCTTGCCCGGTACGGCGGCTTTGGCGAGCGAGGATTCGACGTGCTCGGACTCTTCGATTCCGACGCGGGCAAGGTGGGCAGAAAGGTTGGCAATCTCAGGATCGAGCCACTCGGCGCCTTCGCGAAAGCCGTCAAGAGCCGCGGCTTTTCCATTGGTGTGATAACAACACCGGCTTCCGCCGCCCAGGAGTCCGCCGACCGGATGGTAAAAGCCGGAATCACCTCGATTCTCAACTTCGCACCCATCGTCCTTTCCGTCCCCGAAGAGGTTGATGTTCGGCGTGTTGACCTGTCGACAGAGCTGCAAATATGCAGCTTCTACCTCTCCAGGTCGGCTGGAAAACGCGCCAGCTGACCGCACCGGCCTGGGTAAACATCTACGCTTGGGTACGACGGAAGGTTGGATGATGAGCAGCAAACGGTACGTAGAACTCATCACCAAGGAAAATTGTCCCCTGTGTGAGGCTGGAGCAGAGACGCTTCAGCGTGCTACATCGAAGCACAACATCGCCATTCGCGAGATCGACATCCACTCCGACGACGACATCTACGACCAATACTCGACCCGGGTGCCGGTCGTCCTGGCCCCAAACGGATCCGTTATCGACGAGGGCAAACTCTCACAGGCCAAGCTGACGCCGGCGCTGCTGCGGCTAAAGGTCAGCGGCTGAGCGGCTGAGCGGCTGAGCGGCTGAGCTTCGCACAGCTTGGCAGTTGCTTCGCAACTGCAGGCGAAATACGCAATACGCAATACGCCAGAGGCTGAGCTTCGCACAGCTTGGCAGTTGCTTCGCAACTGCTGGCAAGTTGAGGGCTAGGCAGTCGCGATACGCGGTACGCGGTACGCCGGAGTGAGATTGGCCGCGTCCTCTCCTAGCCTGTTTTGATGCGGCCGGCAACCACATTCGTCATCGTCGGGTTGCTGGTGATCATTGTGGTTTCGGCGCTCGTCAAAATTGTCCAGATCTTCTGATTCACCACGGATCTACCTTCTTACGGACTGCGTAATACTCTCTGGCGTGCTGCGTACTGCGCTTCGCGCTATGCCTTCAGCACTATCTGGTGCCCCTCCGCCAGGTTGAGACGCTCTGCGGCGCTTCCCTCCCGAACCGCGATCGCAATCAAGCCGTACGAGTCGAGGTGCAGT
>JAUXJL010000219.1 GCA_030624805.1 Acidimicrobiia bacterium | reverse complement strand
TTGAGGGCCGGGTACAGCTCCCGATAGCGCTGATTGGCGTCGACGTAGGAAACGGCGGCGTCGGGCTCGGTTCGGTCCCGCAGCTCTACCCACTCGTCTGTGGCGTCTTCGACACGAAGGTGCCACCCCGCGCCGACTGATGCGAGGACCGCCGCTCCGTAGGCGGCCCCTTCGGCTGTGCCGAGCGTCACCACTTCAACCCCGAGGATGTCGGCGAGGATTTGGCGCCAGAGGGCGCTACGGGTTCCGCCTCCCGACGCACGAACCTGATCGATTGGCACCCCGGTGCCCCGGATGAGATCGAGGGAGTCCCGGAGACCGAAGGCCACTCCTTCGAGAACGGCTCGCACCATGTGCGCCCTGGTGTGGCGCACGGTCAGGCCGACGAACGCCCCCCGAGCAAGAGGGTCGGGGTAGGGGGTCCGCTCGCCGGTCAGATAGGGGAGGAAGATCAGCCCATCGCTTCCGGCCGGGACGTCCTCGGCCGTGGCGACCAGTTCCTCAACCGGCACGCCGGAGGCGAGCACGTCGTTGAACCATCGCAGGCTTCCGGCTGCCGACAACATGACTCCCATGAGGTGCCACGTTCCCGGCACGGCATGGCAAAAGGCGTGCAGCCGACCCTCCGGCTCGGTGTGCGGTAGATCCGTGGTCACGAACACGACGCCAGACGTGCCAAGCGACAGGGCTGCAACTCCCTCCCGGACCGCACCCACCCCGACCGCGTTCGCCGCCTGATCACCTCCGCCCGCCACGACCGGGGTTCCTTCAGGCAGGCCCGTGGCGGCAGCCGCCTCGGCCGACACCGTCCCGGTGACTTCGGGGCCTTCGAAGGTTGGGGGGAACCAGGTTGGGTCGAGGTTGAGGTCTGAGAGGAGCGCCTGTGACCAATCACGTTCCGCCAGGTCAAACAGGATGGTGCCTGCCCCGCCGGCCCGATCGACGGCGTGATGGCCGGTGAGCCGCAGACGCACATAATCCTTGGGAAGCAGCACATGACGGGTCTTGGCGAACACGTCCGCCTCGTGGTTCCGAACCCATAGGATCTTGGGAGCGGTGAAGCCGGGAAGCGCATCGTTGCCGGTGGTGGCAATAAGTCGTTGGCGACCGACCGTCTCCCGTATCTCATCGCACTCGGCGGAGGTTCGCTGGTCGTTCCAGAGGATGGCCGGCCGGAGAGGCGTATCGGACTCGTCGAGCATGACAAGACCGTGCATCTGGCCGGTTAGGCCGACCGCCTTGATATCCGATCCTTCGATGGCCGTTTTCCGCACCACCGTCTGGATGGCTGCGATGGCTGCCGTCCACCACAGGCCCGCATCCTGCTCGGACCACAGCGGCTGAGGTGTCTCGTAGTGGTAGTCGGCCGAGGCCTCGCCCGCCACCAGGCCGGCCGCATCCACGAGGATGGCTTTGGTGGCGGTGGTTGAGGTGTCGAGACCGAGGACGTACACCAGGTTTTCAGCCTTCAGTGTTCCAGATGACCTGGTTCACCTGATTTTCGAGCAGTTCCTGCTGCCCCGACACGGGGTCGGGATCAATCCGGCCCGCCGCCACCTGAGCTTCGAGCGAGTCGAGCGACTCTGTGCCGTTCAGGATGCCGGCCCCGAGGCCGCCCGACCATCCGGCGTAGCGATCGTCGCGGGCGCTCGTGAGCGTCCCCTGTTCGATCATGTCGGCTGCCACCAGCAGTGAGCGGGCCAGGGTGTCGATGCCACCAATATGGCCGTGGAAGAGGTCCATGCGGTTCATCGACTGGCGTCGCAGTTTGGTGTCGAAGTTGAACCCGCCGCGACCGAGGCCACCACCCCGCAGGATCTCATGGACCGCCAGTGACAGCTCCTCGACCGAGTTGGGAAACTGGTCGGTGTCCCAGCCGTTCTGGTAGTCCCCGCGGTTGGCGTCGACGCTGCCGAGAATCCCGTTGTCGACGGCGTAGGCCACCTCATGATGGAAGGAGTGTCCCCCGAGAGTTGCATGGTTGACCTCGAGGTTGACTTTGTATTCGTCGACGAGGTCATAACGCTGCAAAAAGCCGTGCACCGATTGGGCGTCATAGTCGTACTGATGTTTGGTCGGCTCTTGCGGTTTTGGTTCAAGCAGCAGTGTCCCCTCGAAGCCGATGTTCCGCTTGTGCTCGGCCACCAGGGTCAGGAATCTCGCCAGCTGTTCGGCCTCCCGCTTGAGGTCGGTGTTCAGCAGCGTCTCATAGCCTTCCCGGCCGCCCCACAGCACGTAGTTTGACCCGCCCAGGCGTTTGGTGGCCTCGAGCGCGTGCTTCACCTGGGCGGCCGCGTATGCGAACACCTCGGGGTCGGGGTTGGTAGCGGCCCCGGCGGCATATCGAGGGTGCGAGAAGAGGTTGGCGGTTCCCCACAACAGCCGAACTCCCGTGTCGGCCATCTTCTTTTCTGCATAGTCGGCCATAGTGTCGAGGTTGACGGCCGATTCCGCGAAGGTGGCACCTTCGGGCGAGATGTCGACATCGTGGAAGCAGAAGAATGGAACGTCGAGCTTGGAAACGAACTCGAAGGCAGCGTCCATCTTGGCGTGGGCGGCGGCCATCGGATCGTGGTTCGGCTCGAGCCACGGCCGGTCAAATGTGCCGACCCCGAACACATCAGAGCCCGGCCAGTTGAATGAGTGCCAGTAGCACACGGCGATGCGGAGATGGTCTTCCATGCGGGTGCCGCCCACCATCCGGTCCTTGTTGTAGACCTTGTATGAGAGTGGATCGGGACTGCCCGGCCCGGCGTACTGAACTGTGCCATCCAGTCCGGAGAAGAAATCCTCTGGCATCCGATCGTCCTCCTGGTAGGTGTTTCACCTGGATTGTACGGATCGGGCCCATGGCCGTTGACCCGGTTTCCCGCCGGCCCTTCAGTCGACCGCTGCCCTGAGGTCGTATCGTGTTGGCATGCAACAGGACGGTTCGACCGCCGCGCTGACTGATCGCTTCAGAACCTCCTTCGGCGAGCTGGCCGACATCGGGCGCGCCGACGATGGCGGCTACTCACGGCTCGTGTGGACGGATTCGGACCGGTTGGCGCGCGCGTGGTTCAGCGCACAAGCTGCCCGACTGGGACTCGATGTTGAGGTTGATCGCAATGGAAACCTGTGGGCCTGGTGGGGGGCCGGGCGGGAGAATGTGGTTGCCACGGGCAGCCACCTCGACTCGGTGGTCAATGGTGGTCCATACGACGGTGCGCTTGGGGTGGTCGGCGCCTTTCTGGCGGTGGAACATCTACAGAAGGCCGGGCTCCAGCCGATCAAACCGGTCGCCATTGTTGCCTTCATCGAAGAGGAGGGTGCCCGGTTTGGCGTTCCGACACTTGGCTCGCGGCTCATGGCAGGTGTCGTTGACCCGGCCGCCGTCCGCCGTTTCGCAGATCCCGATGGAGTGACCTTCGAGCAGGCCATGCAGGGTGCAGGCCTCGATCCTGATGGGATCGGTCCCGATCCGGATCGGATGTCGCGAATCGACGCCCATCTCGAGCTCCATATCGAGCAAGGTGTCGGCCTGGTTGATCTGGGCCAGCCGGTCGGGGCGATCTCCGGCGTATGGGCCCACGGCCGGTGGCAGATCGAGCTACGAGGTGCACCCGACCATGCCGGCGCCGCCCGGCTAGCCGATCGGCGCGACCCGGTCCTCGTCCTGTCCGAGGTGATCCGCCAGGCTCGCCGGCAGGCCGACTCGCACGGTGCCCGGGCGACAATCGGCCGGATTGAAGTCTCGCCCAATACCACGAACGTAGTGGCCGCTCAGGCTCGCGCCTGGCTGGACAGCCGCGGCCCAACCGAATCGGCCATCGAAGCGGTTGTGGCCGGTTTGCTCGAACGGGTAGAGGATGTGGCCGAGACCAACCGGGTGAGCGTCTCCATAACGAGAGAATCGTGGGCTGAGGCGACGGACTTTGACACCGGGTTGCGTGTGCGCCTCGCCGGCTTGCTCGAGGGACATGACATCGAGCCCACTGAGATACCAACGGCCGCCGGCCATGATGCCGCCATCCTCGCCGGGTTCGTGCCGGCCGCGATGCTGCACTTACGTAACCCGACCGGGGTCAGCCATAGCCCGGATGAGTACGCCTCGGACGAAGACTGTGTGTCGGGGATCGAGGTTTTGGCGTCGGCCCTCGAGGATCTGGCGTGTCGTTAGGCCGCTGGTTCTGCGAGCTTGCCTGGCTGGGCCGCGTCGCCCCTGATGTCCTCATTGAAACCGATGATGAGCGCATCTTGGGCGTGGC
>JAUXJL010000182.1 GCA_030624805.1 Acidimicrobiia bacterium | reverse complement strand
CCACGTCATCAGTCGGTGAGCGGCTCCCGGCGTGAGCCAAGTCGGGGCCAAGACGAATTCGGCCGAGCAAAGCCGGCGAACTCAGCACGATATCTTGTCTCCGCGTCACCGCCCCGAGGCCAACATCCGTCACGTTGGCTCGCACCTGCTGAGTGTGGCAATAGATACAGCCTTCGGAGATGTACACCTCGCGTCCGTCGGCGACCAGCGCTGAGTCCAAGCCAAGGCCGCCGAGGCGGTCGACCGCTTGAGGCGACGGGGTGCCGTCCGCAAAAGCGTCGTAGTCGCGAGTCGTGACGGCCAGAAAGGTTGGTTCTTCATCCGAGGAGTCGAGCGCCGGGATCAGCACGGTTGTCAGGAACGCCACTCCCATTATGAGCACTGCCGCCATCGCGACCTTCTGTGGGGGAAGCGACCCGGGGTCATCTGAAGGCACATCCAAAGACGGCGCCCCGACCGGTATTGACTGCCAGCTGCGACACGTGATGACGGTGACGGCTACCCACCCGAATCCGACGGCCAGCGCCAACCAGGCGATCCACCGAACCGTGTCGAAGCCGGCTAGTTGGGCGGTGGTGTTGACAAACCCCTCACCAAAGTTCGAGAACGCTTGGGAACGAGGTGCTGCTGCCCACGTGAAGCCGGTGAGCAGGCCTCCTAGCCATAGGTTGCCAACTAGCAGCCCGATACCGGTCGGCACCAGTCGAACCGGGCCGGCTCGCAATCCAGTCAAATCGGCGATGAGCGCCATGAGCCACAAGCTTCCGGCACCGAGGACCGTGATAGCGAACGTGGCTTCCGTCCAGGTGGTGAACTGGACGACGGAGCTGGAGGAACGGAAAGCCAGCCCGAGAATCTGGATTGGCAGGAGTGCGAAGAACACAATTCCGGCCAGGACCAGCCGAACGGACAGGGAGCCGCGGGCCAGCTTCCAGTTGACAGACAGCAGGAGGTTGGCCACGACGGCCATCACCGGGATGACAGCGACGATCGCGAATACCACGCTGATGGTTTCCAGCCAGTCGGCCGCCGGCCCGAATGTCAAGGTATGCACGCCCACCCAGGCGAACGAGCCGGCCACCGCCCAGAAGCTCACAATGGCCAGGCGGCTGCTGTAGAGCGCGCTGTCTGTCAGCCTTGGAATGAGGTAGTAGGCGATGCCGAGGCCGGCCGGAATCACCCACAGAAACAGAACGCCAGATTCGGCAAAGCGGTTGGCCAACTCCAGGTCGGTTCCCTGGAACCACGACAGCGAACCAACGACGTAGGCCAGTAGCAGCCACCATACCGCCGCTACGAAGAACCAGACCGAGATGTAGACATCGGGCTCGCGATGGGCCCTCGCGGTGCGAGTTACCACCCGGGTGACACCGGCGAGACCAACGATGAGCACAATGTCTGCATAGAACGGGAACTCGAAGATCGGCAGACCCTGGTTGCCTCCGGAGGCGACGGCCACCAGCCCGAGCACCGTCCCGCCTGCCACCAGCAGGAGCGAGAGTCGAGCAAGTGGCTCCTCGAGGAGGGGACCACCGGTGAGCCGCGGCAATAGGTAATAGATGGCGCCGGTCAATCCGACTGTGAGCCACCCGAAGAGCAAGGAACCAGTAAAAACGGGTTGGAGGCGGCCATAGCTGAACGGGCCTGTGTTCAAGAACTCGGGAGCGCTCAGCTCAATCGCAAGAACAAGGCCGGCCAGCACACCGATGAGCAGAAACACCGACGCCACCCGAAAATGGATTTTCGCCAGCGAGTCGGCGGCGCTGACATCAACATCTGGCGCTGTGTCTGTCGTCAACCTCACTCCCGACCGATTGTGGCGAGGTTACTGCCCGCCAGTTCCGCTGAGCGATTCTGGCCCGGTACCCGACGAAAACCAAGCCACAGGATGTGCCCGGCTACCGTCCGAGTATGGACGAAGCCACTGCTCTTGGCCGACTGACAGAATCCGATGTCGGCGTGCTCGCCACGGTCAAGCCCGACGGCGGAGCGCACCTCGTACCGGTCGTCTTTGCCTCGCTGGACAGCGACATCGTGACTGCCATTGATCACAAGCCGAAGACGACGTTCCGCCTTCAGCGGCTAACCAACATCAGGTCGAACCCGAGAGTTTCGCTGCTCGTCCACCACTACACGAACGAGTGGGAGGGCCTGTGGTGGGTCCGGGTCGACGGCCATGGGGAGATCCTCGAGCAGGGCACAGCCCGGGCCGAAGCGATTGAGGCCCTCCAAGCCAAGTACCCCCAGTATCGGCACCGGCCGCCCTCCGGACCCGTGATCACTATTGCGGTTGACAAGGTTGTCCACTGGAGCGGGTCAGGCTCTGAGGACTGAGGTCTCCCTCAATTCGAGCCTGCCGCCAACAACGGCGCGGTAAAGTAGGCGCCGCCTTAACTCGGACCATGGAGATTCGGCATTGACGGAGAACAGGCGAAAATTCATAGGCATTGGTGGAGTGGCCGTCGGACTAATCACCGTTGCGGTTGGCATAGCCATCGCCCATTTCACCAACCTCCCCAAAACCGATTCACTGGACAACCTGGTCCTCCCGGACATTCCGCGGGGGTGGCAGCTCACGACCCTAGGCCAGCTCATCGCCGTTGGCGGGAGCCAGATGATCGTGGCAGGTCTCGCCTTCGGATGGGTGTGGGACAAGCCACTCACCTGGGTCCGGGCCGGGTTTGGCGCACTGCTCGGTTGGTTCGAGCTCGTATTGTTCTTCGGCATCATCCCGTCCGAGATGCTCAACCTCACGCAGGGACCGCTCGAATGGACATCTCGCACCGCCTTCACTATCCCCGAGTGGCTCGTCCTCAACAACGAGATCTCTATTAGCTGGTTCACCATCAAGGACTTTGTGGTGGCCGGCTACTACACGAACGCCTTAGTCTTCCTCATCGTTGGCATTTACGTGGCTCAAGAGTGGATCAAGAAGCGGGCCGACGCGGCACCCGTCATAGAGCTGTCCACGTACGGCAGGCCCCTCCGGAAGGGGAATGTGTAATGGCCGGCGAGATATGGGAGACCCCACCCTTCCGGGACGATTACCAGCTGGCAGTTGTTGACCCGGCCTACATCCAGGAGTCGGTGCGGCCCAAACAGTTCCTGCACATCAACCAGGCCGAGTGCATCCTGTGCGAGGGCTGCGTCGACATCTGCCCCTGGAAATGCATCCACTACCTCTCGGTCGACGTCATCGACGAAGCCGTCAATGTCTCGAACCCGGTAGACAAGCCTGAGAACCTGGGCCTTTTCATCGTCGACGAGGATGAATGCACCCGCTGTGCACTTTGCATTGACCGGTGCCCAACGAATGTCATCACTCTCGGAAAGTTTGCCGGTTCCCTGAGCGCCCAGGCCGGCGAGCTGGGTGTGGAGGCACCGTGGGAAGTGGACACGGGCGATCGCGATTTCAAAAACGGGTATGCCTACGGAGTTCGATGGTGAGAGAAGGCAAACGTGGCTAACGGAAGCGGCACCGGGAATGGAAACGGTGGCTTGAAGCTCAGGGAGCGGCTGTCCGACGTTGGTACCCGTGTGCGCGAAAGCCAGACGTGGGGCAGCATTTTCCGTCCCGGATCCCCGTTCCGGGCCGGCTATTCGGATTCACCCCGCAACCGCTCCTACGTCATTATGAACAACGTGCTCTATCACCTCCATCCGGTGAAAGTGAAGCGCCACGGAGTCCGGCTTTCCTACACCTTGTGCTTGGGAGGACTCACCTTTTTTCTGTTCATCTTGTTGACCGTGACCGGGATCTTCCTCATGTTCTATTACACACCGTCGGCCGAGGCCGCCTACGCCGATACCGCAGCACTGTCCAGCAGCGTCACGTTTGGCGGGCTGGTCCGGAACATGCACCGGTGGGGCGCCCATTTCATGGTGATCACGGTGTTTCTGCACATGAGCCGGGTGTTCTATCACGGGGCTTACAAGCCGCCTCGGGAGTTCAATTGGGTGATTGGAGTCATCTTGTTGCTGTTGACACTCCTACTCTCCTTCACCGGGTATCTACTCCCCTGGGATCAGCTGGCGCTCTGGGCCGTCACTGTAGGGAGCGAAATGGCCGGCTTCACGCCTGTGTTCGGCAACCAGGTCTCATTTGCTCTGCTTGGTGGTGTCGAAGTGTCAGGTGCGACGTTGCTCCGCTTCTATGTGCTCCACGTGCTTTTCCTCCCATTCATCATCGTCATCTTCATGGCCGTTCATTTTTGGCGGGTCCGTAAGGATGGCGGCATTTCAGGTCCTCTCTAGGTCGGGTTCTCAATGGCAGACGTACCAGAAGAACTATTGCGCAGGTCGGCCGAAGCACGAGCGGCCGCCGATGGCGTGAGCGTGGAAGAAATCCTCGCCCGGTGGCGGGGCGAAGCACCAGCCGCCGCCGAGGCACCCGCCCAGGAACCTGCAGCCCCGGCCGCCACCGACGTGACTCCCGCACCAGCAGCCACGAGTGCGACGCTTTCGGTCGCCGAGTACGCGCAAGCGGCCTCGGAAGCTTCGGGCATGCCGGTCAAGCTGCTCATGCGCTCGGCGGAGGCGAAAGCCAAGGCGGAAGGGACTTCCGTCGAGGCTGTTCTGGCCGGCATGGCCGGGATGCCCACACCGGGAGCTGCCGCCGCCCCCGCCGCGCCGGCGGCCGCCGCACAAGCTGCCGCCATGTCAACCGAGCAACTGTCCAAAGCTGCCGCTGAGGCCTCGGGCATGCCGGAAAAGCTGCTCATGCGATCCGCCCAGGCCAAGGCAAAGGCCCAGGGTGTTGCGGTCGAGAGCATCCTGGCCGAAATGGCCGGCCTGCCGGACCCCGGCTCTGCAGCAGCGCTCGCACCCACCGGCACCAACGGAACCACCGCGGTGGCCACAGCGCCCGCACCGGTGGCCGCACCGGCCGGTCCGCCCGAGGGTGTGCGAACTCAGCGGCTGCTTACCGTCGTACAAGCCGAGGCCATTCAGCAGGTCAAAACTGAACCAACCGACAAAGTAAACGTGT
>JAUXJL010000096.1 GCA_030624805.1 Acidimicrobiia bacterium | reverse complement strand
GGCTGCTATTCGTTCGGGCCTGAGAGACGTCGTAGAGGCTCCGCTCACCATCACAGCAGTGACCGAAGCCCTCAAGACGGCCGAGCGTACCCAGCGGCGCCGCGCCGAGGCCCCCCCACCGGCTCCCAAGCCGCTTACCGAAGGCCGCATCATCACAGTGATGGCAGCCAAAGGTGGCAGCGGCAAAACGGTTTTTGCCTCAAATGTTGCAACCTTGCTCGCCCGCTGGGGTGATCCGGGGCGTGTGGTCATCGCCGACGCCGACCTCCAATTCGGAGATGTGGCCCTCGTCCTCCAGGTTGACCCGAAACACACTGTTGTTAATGCGGCCAAGGAGGGGGAGCGGCTCGATAGCCAGTTCCTCGAAACTGTGCTTGCCTCGACGTCGTCGGGCATGCGGGTGCTGGCCGCCCCGCTTGAGCCCGCCTTCGCCGACGAAGTGCCGACCGTGACGTATACCAAGATTCTCGGGATGCTCCGTGAAATGTTCGACTACGTCATCGTTGACACGGCACCGAGCCTTGACGAGCGGCTGCTGGCGATACTCGACAAATCGGATATCGTGCTTTTTGTCGTTGACATGGACCTGCCGAGCGTCAAGAACGCCAAGCTGGCTCTTGAGACGCTGCGGATCCTCAATTACCCGGCCAACAAGATCAAGCTGGTGCTGAATCGGTCCAACTCAAAAGCACGGCTGGATGTCGATGAGATCGAGCGATCGCTTCGTCTGCCGATCTCGGCCTCTGTCCCTTCCGATGGCTTGCTGCCCGCCTCGGTCAATGAGGGGATACCGATTGTGGAGTCCCATCCAAAGTCGAAACCGGCCAAGGCGTTTGAGGATGTCGCACGCATTGTCATGGAGAACCGGCAGCCCACTGAAGAGCAGAAGAAGCGCCGATTCGGGCGATAACACAACAAGGACGGTGAGAAATGAGCTCCCTATCTGAACGGGTAGCAGCCGCCAAGGCTGCTGAAACCGGCGTCGATGAGCCGACGCGGGAAGACTCAGCAGCCCAGGAGTTGCGTAGCCGTCTCCACTTCAAAGTTGTCGAAGGCCTGGGGCCCTCGCTCTATGACCGCCAGATGTCGGACGCCGAGCTCAAGGTCCGCGTGATGGAGATGCTCGACTGGGCTCTCGAATCCGAAGAGAACGTTCCAATGTCGCGGGTCGACCGCGAAACGCTCTTGCGAGAAATCGCTGATGACGTTTTGGGGTATGGACCGATTGATCCGCTGCTCGGAGACGTCGACGTGTCCGAAGTTATGGTCAATGGCCCTTATGCGGTGTATGTGGAGCGGAACGGGAAGATCGAGCGGACTCCGGCCCGCTTCGTCGACACCACCCACCTGCTGCGTATCATCGAAAAAATCGTCAGCCAAGTGGGACGCCGGATCGACGAGTCCGCCCCGATGGTGGACGCCCGCCTCCCCGACGGCTCACGTGTCAACGCAGTCATCCATCCGCTCGCTATCGGTGGCCCATTCCTCACCATCCGGAAGTTCTCAGTCGACCCGCTCACCGAGAAGGACCTCATCGAGAAGGGTTCGATGACCGAGCTCACCGCCGACTTCCTTCGCAATTGCACTCAGGGCAGTCTCAACGTCATCGTTTCGGGTGCGACCGGCTCTGGTAAGACCACCATGCTCAACGTGTTGTCCAGCTATATCCCCGAGGATGAGCGGATTGTCACAATCGAGGATGCAGCCGAGCTCCAGCTCAGCCAGGACCATGTGCTTACCCTCGAGGCTCGTCCTGCCAACCTGGAAGGTCGCGGAATGGTGACCATTCGGGACCTCGTTCGTAATGCTTTGCGCATGCGTCCCGATCGTATCGTGGTTGGTGAGGCCCGCGGTGGCGAGGCTCTCGACATGCTCCAGGCCATGAACACCGGGCACGACGGCTCATTGACGACCATCCACTCCAACTCGCCGCGTGACACTCTCGCCCGCATCGAGACCATGGTGCTCATGTCCGGGTTCGATATGCCGATCCGGGCGATCCGCGAACAGATGGCCGGGGCGGTTGACCTCATCGTGCACCTGCATCGCTTGCGTGACGGAACTCGTCGAGTGACTCACATCACCGAGGTACTCGGGATGGAGGGCGAAGTTGTGACCACCCAGGACGTGTTTTTGTTCGACTACGGCATGGGCGTGGACGACGACGGGTATTACAAGGGCTATCTCAAGTCAACCGGCCTTCGTCCGTCGTTCAGCAAGAAGCTGGAGGATGCCGGATTCAAGCTCGACGGGGAAATGTTCGCCCCGGAGGGTTTTGCCCGAGAAGCCGATTCGTTCGATCTCGGATGAAACGTACCCACCGCTCCGGGCTGCTGCTTCTATGGCTGTCGGTGCTGCTTACGCTCGGGGCCCTGCCGGCTCTTGCCCAGGAGACCGAACCTGATCCTGTAGCCGAGATCAGCATTACCGATGTCGGTATCGCCCGATACCCCGACATGACCATGCTGGTAGATGTCGGCAATGTCGAGACCTTTGATGCTGCGGACCTCTCGGTCTTCGAGGGGGGAGAGATAATTCGGGACGCGGTCGCTACTCCCATCTCCCAGAACCCCGTCCCGGTCGGAATCGTACTGGCCATAGACACGAGCCAGGCGACGGCCGGTGGCACCCTCGATGCAGCCAAGGAGGCGGCGGTCGCCTTCATCGACAACATGCGCGCACAAGACCTGGTAGCAGTGTTGAGTTTTGGCGACGAGGTTGAAGTTTTCACCGGGTTCACCGGCAATACCACTGCCCTCAGGTTCGCGATCAGCCAGCTCGAGGCCGGTGGGGAAAGCCGGTTGTATGACGGCGTGGTGCGTGCTGCCGACCTTTACACGGCAGTCGGCGGCGATGCCACCCTGGAGACCAACGTAATCATTCTGGCCGGAGGCGCCGACACCGGCAGCGTGGCCACGCTCGAGGAGGCGGTCGATGCCGTCACCGCCGAGTCGCTCAGCGTGTACGCGGTCGGCCTCGGACCGGAAGGGTTCGATTCGTCGGGCATCGAAGCGATCGCAGGCGATGACTACGTGGCCACGGTCGACCCCGGCGAACTTCAGTCGCTGTACGGCGACATCCAGCGGGCCCTCGACAACCGAGTAGTGCTCAGCTTCACAGCCTCCGAGCAGGCTCCCCGGGACGTTACCTTCGAGGTGAGGTACCAACAGGCTGTCGCATCCCAGGTTGTCACAGTGCCAGGTTTCATCATCAACCCACGCTCGACCACCACGGTCCCCCCGACGTACCAAGTCGCCGAGCCGGCCATCGGGGAAGCCGCCAGCCCCTCCCCCCAGACGCTTCGACTCCTCTCGATTCTCACGATGGCGGCCGCGATCGCTCTCTTTGTTGTCATCCTCGGTTTCGGCCGAAGCACTGATGTGGTTTCACGCCGACTGACCTCGCTGTCGGGTCGACGGCTCTCCCGTCCCGGCGTCGAGTCCGGGACCGATGAGGAGACGAGTTTCTTGAAGCGAATCCCGCTCCTCAGCCGGTTCGCCAGTCAAGCGGAGGAAGTGGCTGAATCGCAGGGCCTGCTCCAACCGATCGCCAATATGCTCGAGCAAGCCAACATCTTGTGGCGGCCCGGCGAGGTAGTGGCTGCTGCTTTGGGTATCGCCGCGGTCGCCTCAGTTGTCATAGCCTTCTTGCAAGGGAGCGTCGTCGTTGGCCTGGTGGCTTTTGTGGTTCTCGTGCTCGTGATTGCCGTAGGTCTGCGTTTCGTTGCTTCCCGTGAGAAGTCACGGTTCGTCGATCAGATGCCGAACACACTCGGGCTGATTGCCACCTCTCTGCGGTCGGGGCAATCTTTCCTGCAGGCTCTTGAATCCGTCGCCAGCGAAGCTCCTGAGCCGACCTCACGTGAATATCAGCGGGCCGTGGCCGAGACACGGTTGGGACGTCCAATCGGTGGAGCCATTCGGGCGATAGCCGATCGAATGGATTCCGAGGACTTCGGCTGGGTGGTCATGGCGACCGACATTCAGCGCGAGGTCGGCGGCAACCTGGCCGAGGTGCTCGACATCGTGGCAGACACGATGCTGCAGCGGAACCGGCTCAGGCGAGAGGTCAAGGCTCTCAGCGCCGAGGGCCGCCTTTCAGCGATGGTGCTCGGTGGCTTGCCGGTGTTCATGTTCCTCTTCTTGTTTACGAGCAACCGCTCGTATCTGGAGCCGCTCGTCGACCGTACCGCCGGATGGATCATGATTGGGATCGCTGTCGGGTCAATGCTGACTGCCTTCTGGTGGCTCCGCAAGATTGTGAATATCGAGGTCTAATGCTGCAAGTAGCCGTTTTCTCATCGTTCGTGGCAGTAGCAGCCGGGGCCTACTACGTCGGCAATGGCATTACTCGCGCCCAAAGCCTCACGGCCCAGCGCCTCGCTCAATATGGTCGAAAGATCGCCCGCCAGGAGGAGGCGATCCGCGAGCGAGAGATGAAGCGACCATTTGCCGACCGTGCCCTCGCCCCGATTTTCGAGCGATTCGGCCGGTTCGCCGGGAGATTGACGCCAGTCGGTTGGATCGAGCGGACGGAGAAGCGGCTGACTATCGCCGGAAGTCCGGGCACGCTCGACGCTAACTCGTGGGCCGTTATCAAGGTGGCGGCCGTTATCGCTGGGGTAGTCATCTGGGTATTCATCCAAGGTGGGCTCCCTTTCAACCAGAAACTGTTGACTTTTGCGCTGCTCGTGGGTGGTGGGTTCCTCGGGCCCGATGCCTGGCTCAACCGGAAAATGGCAGAGCGCAGCGATGCCATTCTCCGTCAGCTGCCCGACATCCTCGATCTGCTCGTTATCAGCGTCGAGGCCGGGCTCGGCTTCGATCAAGCTATTACTCGGGTTGTGGCCACCGTGCCGGGACCGCTTTCGGACGAGTTCCAACGCATGATCACTGAGACCCGAGTCGGTGTGGCCCGAAAGGACGCCATGCGCAGCCTTCGCGATCGCACCGACGTGGACGAGCTGCGAGGGTTCCTTCTCGCCATGATGCAGGCGGATAGCTTCGGTGTTTCGATCGCCAGGGTCTTGCGGATACAGGCCGAGGAGATGCGAATCAAGCGGCGTCAGAGAGCCCAGGAGAAGGCGTACGCCGCTCCTGTCAAGCTGGTCGGCCCGCTCATGTTGCTGATATTCGCGTTCCTGACGATCTTGCTGGGACCGGCTGGCCTCCGTATCTCCGACACCGTTCTGTTTTAGTGTCCGGCCTCGCAAGTACTGGACAGAATCTCGCCGGACACTAGGGGCTCGCCGTGACCGGCCGCCTTTCTGTTCGTCACCTCTTTGTGATGGTCCCCATCCTCGGGGTCGTGGTAGCCGCCGGCCGTGCCTTGACGGACAACTCATTCCTGTGGCACGTGCGGGCCGGCTCGCTCCAACTGGACATTGGTGAGGTCCTGCGAGCCGACCCGTTCTCATTTACGGCCGGGGGTGAGATGTGGCGAACGCAGTCCTGGATCGAAGATCTCGGGGATGGACTACTGGACCGCTGGACCGGCGACCTCGTGTGGGTGTGGCCGCTCGTTGCTATCACAATGGTTGCCACAGTGTCGCTCATCGGCCTGGCGATCTATCGAGAGGCGCCCCAGCCGCTTACAACCGCACTGGTGCTGCTGTTCGTGGTGTGGCTGCTGTTGCGGTCGCTCGTGCCGCGGCCGGTCGTCTTCAGTCATTTGTTATTGGCCGGCTTGATTCTCGCACTCTCACACCCGCGCCTCCGGTGGACGATTCCGCTGCTCGTGTGGGTATGGGCCGGAGTGCACGGCTCGTTCGTCATTGGGATTGGGTTGATAGTGCTCGAAGCAATCAGATCCCGTCGGCGCGACCTCTGGGAGACAGCCGGCCTGAGCGCGGTGGCGGCATCGCTAACCGCCCACGGCCTGGCTCTGTGGGGCGTGCTGTTGGAGTTCGCCTCCAGCCGGGGGGCTCTCGATCTGATCACAGAGTGGTCACCCCCCGATCTCACCGACCCCGGCGTGGCTCCTTACGCACTTATTATCGCCGCCCTCTTCGTGGCGGCCTCCCGGGGCCGTGTGGCGCCTCGTGACCTCGTTGTGGTTGTTCCATTCGTGTTGTTCGGCCTCACCAGCTATCGGGCGTTGATACCGGCAACCCTGGTGCTCGCCCCCTGGGTGGGGCGAGCGTTTGAATTGCCGGATCCTTCCTCGAGGCAGGAATCTGGTCGTCTCAACGGAGCCATCGCAGTGGTACTGGTTGGGGCCGCAGTTTGGGCAGGGGCCAACCGGGCCGCAACGACTCCCGACCCGGAGCGATTCCCGGTCGCGGCGATCGGCGCCCTTGAAGCCGGCCCGGTCTTTCACGGCGACGCGGTTGGGGGATACCTCATCTACGAGGCATGGCCCGAGGTTCTCGTATACATAGACGATCGAGCCGAGCTGTACGGCACTAAGCGGTTCGAGGACTTCGTGAGCGCCCGGGCGGGCGAGGCAGGTTGGAGCGACCTATTCGCGGAGTACAGCATTAGTCAGGCTCTCCTCGAGGCTGATGGCACGGGTCTACAAGAGGTGCTGGCGGCTTCGGGCTGGGTTGAGCGGCACCGAGATGCGGACTTCGTGGTACTCGCCCGGCCGTGAACTGCGGAATGTTTGGGTCGCACGACCTATGGAACGCGAAAACTAAATGACCGATGATGTTGGGGATAGCTCGCACATAAGGAGAATGCAATGCTCGACCTCTGGGTCAAATTTCAGAACAAGATGCAGGCCGACGAAGGCGCCAGCCTCGTTGAGTACGCCTTGCTGCTCGTCCTCATCGCAGTCGTGGCCATCGTGGTCATCACGCAGGTTGGCGAGAACACGTCCGAGACCTTCAAGAAGGTTGGCGACGAGCTCAAGCAGTAACTCGCATCACATAGACTCAAAGGTCCGGGTGGGAAACCACCCGGATTTTTGTTTGGGACGTACCTTTGTCGATTTCTTGGCCGCGGCCCCAGTGGGTCGTATTGCAGGCCAAGAAATCGACGTGCTGCCGCCGGACCTTGAGGTGAGAGACGGCTGGCGCCGCCGGCGCCAAGCCCAGGCCAACCACACATTCGGTTAACCAACAGGTTGTTGGGAACCCGAATCCCTGTCTAGAGCGAGATGCAATCTCCGCATGCCTGCGGCGATCTACGGAAAACTGGCGACTGGTAGCTGGTAGCTAATAGCTGCTTACTTGATCCCTAGCCGGATCGCTTCGACTGCTGCCTGGGCCCTGTCACTGATGGCCAGTTTCTCGTAGATGCTGGCGAGATGGTTCTTGACGGTCTTTGGGGAG
>JAUXJL010000099.1 GCA_030624805.1 Acidimicrobiia bacterium | reverse complement strand
TCGACGAGTTCGTTCGCCGATATCGGGAGGAACTCGACACCCGGGAGGGGATTGCCGACCTCCTCGGTGTGAATGGGCATCTCACCTTGCTGACCGCCACCCGGGATTTGGAACACTCCCACGCGGCAGCTCTTCGAGACTATCTGGAGCAACGCTAACGCCGATGGACCAGCGCAATTGCTGCGAAAAGCGCCACCCATCTGGCTCGTTTTGACATGTCGAATTCTCTTCCGATGGCTCAGGATCACCCTCAAACGTGCCGGCGGGTTCTCAACCGGACCAACACAGTTGTGAACACTTCCGGAACTAATAGGCCCGGCCGGTCGTTTCTCAGCTAGTCGGGCTTACGCTGGCGGGAATGATCACAAATAACGACACACGGAACTCGGGGACCCATATCGTTGTCGTCGACGACGAGCCAATGGTGCGCGAGGTGGTCACCCGCTACTTGGAGCGCGACGGCTTTGCAGTAACCGCGGCCGCCGACGGTACCGAAGCATTGCGGCTCATCGAAGCGGCAATGCCCGACATGGTGGTGCTCGATCTGATGCTCCCCTCGGTGAGTGGACTCGACGTGTTGCAGGAAGTGCGCCGCCACAGTGATGTACCGATCATCCTTCTCACCGCTCGCGGTGATGAGGGCGATCGAGTGCTCGGCCTGGAGTTGGGGGCCGACGATTACGTAACCAAGCCCTTCTCCCCGCGAGAGCTGGCGGCTCGAGTCAAATCTGTTTTGCGACGGTCCACGCGTCCGGCCCCCCAGTCAACCGAGCTGATCACCCACGGAGATCTCGTGGTTGATCCCACCGCCCGGAAGGTCATGCTGGGCGCGGTCGAGATCGACCTCACCCGGCGCGAGTTCGAGCTCCTCGCTTTCCTGGCCGCCTCCCCGGGCCAGGTGTTCTCTCGCACCCAGCTCCTCACCCAGGTTTGGGACTCGTCGCCCGAATGGCAGGATCCGTCGACAGTGACCGTTCATGTCCGTCGATTGAGAAACAAGCTGGCTGCGACCGACGGCGGAGTACCCCGAATCACGACCGTGTGGGGCGTCGGCTACAGGTTTGAATCGTGAAGCTGAATCTGGCTGTGGGCACTCTCGCGATCGCGGCCGGAGCATTGTTTGCCATCGAGGCAGTCATGCAGCCGACTGCCGGCGACCGAATGGCATTCATCCTCATCTTTGGCGCGGCGGCGCTGGTGTCGGTCGCCGCCGGAATTGTCCTCCCCCGGGTCACCGGAAGGTTCCGATCGCTTCGGACCACCGTGCTGGTCATGAGCCTGTCGGCCGCCGCCCTCGTCGCAGTCGTCATCACGGCCGCGGCATCGCTCATGTTCCTGTCGTCGCACGACCTGCGGGTAGTGCTGATCGCGTTGCTGATGTCGGTTGGCTTCGGCATCGTCCTGTCTACATCGATAACCAACACACTCAGCCGGGACCTCGAGCAGCTACGAACCGCCACCCTCCAGGTAGGCGCCGGCCAGGCGGGGATGACCAGTTCGATCACCCGCCAGGATGAGCTCGGTGAGCTGGCCCGGGCATTCGACGCCATGACCGACCAATTGGCGGACGCTACCGCTGCCCGCGCCCGCACGGACGCGTCACGGAAGTCCTTCCTGGCGGCAGTGAGCCACGACCTTCGCACGCCTCTGACCGCGATTCGGGTGGCACTCGACGCGCTGCAAGACGACATGGCCCCCGACCCTGACCGCTATTTGCGCTCGATGAGCAAGGACGTCGATGCGCTGTCACGGCTGGTGGACGACCTCTTCCTTCTGTCCCGCATCGAAGCCGGCCGCCTCGAGATGGTCCAAGAATCCGTCGATGTGGCCGAGCTGGTCGACGAGGCCATCGAAGCAATGCAGCCGGTGGCCGATCGCAGCCGGGTTCGCCTTCGGCTCAAGCACTCAGGTTCCTCACTCGTATGGGGCGGTTCTGTCGAGTTGGGGCGTGTGGTGCGAAACCTGCTCGACAACGCCATCAGATGGGCCCCCGAAGGATCCCTCGTCGACGTCTCCGTTGGGCGAGACAACGGGAGCGTGAACGTGTCGGTTGCCGACGAGGGACCAGGCTTCCCAACCGCGTTCCGACCCGAAGCGGTCCGTGAGTTCACCCGTGCCGATTCGGCCAGAACACGATCGCACGGCGGAGCGGGGCTCGGGTTGGCGATTGCCGGGGGCCTGATACGCGCTCACGGCGGATCGCTTCAGCTCGGAGCCGGACCCGGCGGGGTCGTTAGCTTCGCCATCCCCGCAACCGGTGAATAGCGCACGGCTGCCAACCCTCAGGCTGCCTCTAGCTCACGGGGCTGCTCTCGTGACGTTGGCGGACCGACGGCCGACTGGTAGGGCCCGTCGGTGCCGAGCAACTCGCGGATGAGAACACCCTGCACGAGATCGTGCTCACAGTTCTCACGGTGACAGAAGCGATAGGGATCTTTGGATTCTTGTTTCATGGTTACTCCTACCTACCTAACGCCGAAACAACCCCTCCAGGATCCCGGCAAACCACTAACAGTGTGATGATGTCTCTCGTAAAGCGGCCGAGGGGGACGGGAACTCGATGGGTTAACTGCTGAGCGCACCTTCAAGCAGAATGTCACCTGAGGGTGTTGGCGAACCACCTTCTGGCTCCATCGTGAGCCCGAGAGTTACGCCACCGCGTAATTCGGGCACGAGGACAACGGCCAATCCACGGTCGGGAGTGAACAACCCGGCCGGGGCGGCGCCATCATCGTCGATCAGCCACAGCTGATAGGTCTGCCCAGTAGCAAGGTCGGGCAGGGAGTCGGAAACGAAAACGCCTTGAGCCTCGCTGGCGGAATAGGTGAAGCGGGCTTCGAAGCCTTCGGCGGTGAGCACGATCGTTTCGGCGTCGGCAGCCGTCACGATCCTTTCGATCTGGCGCGAGTCCTGGAGTTGAAACAATGCTACGCCAGCCACAACTGCTAGGACCACGGCGGCCACACCCAATGCGTACGTCACCGCCCGATTCAGTCTCGGAACGAGTGACACAACATAGGATGGAAGCCCGAGCTGGGGCGTGACCGCCACTTCAGCGAGCACCGCCCGTCGCATCTCCTGGCTGGGCGGGGTCGCCAGCGCATCCGCCATGTCCACCACCGGCTCAGCCAGCCGGGCGACGTCTGCCTGACAGCCTTCGCAGCTTTCGAGGTGACGCTCGTATTCGGCCCGTTCCGCACCGTCGAGCGCATCCATGACGTAGGCGGCGGCTAGATCGTGGAGATCATTCATGATCCACCCCCAAGGTGGCTCTGAGCTTAAGCAGCGCATCGCGCATGCGGGTCTTCATCGTTGCCAAGGGCGTGTCGAGCAACTCGGCCGCCTGCCGGTAGGTCAATCCGTCAAAGTAAGTGAGCACAACCGCCTGGCGTTGCAGTTCGGTCAATTCGCCCATAGCTTTTTGGACTTTGCGGCGGTCCTCGGCGATCTCAGTGGTCTCGGCCGCCTCATCGAACGGGACCACCAGTTGTTGGCGACCGTCTGTCTGTTCGCGCCGTCGGCTCGCCTCCACCGACCGTACGACGTCGACTGCGCGGCGGTGGGCCATGGTCGCAGCCCACGCCTTCACCGACCCGCGGCCGGCGTCGAACCGGGGGGCAATCTGCCAGATGCGGACCATGACCTCCTGGGCGACTTCCTCGGCACGGGCCCGATCCCGCAAGACTCGCAAAGCCACTCCAAACACCGTCGGTGCCAACCGGTCGTAGAGCTGGGCGTAGGCGCCCTCGTCGCCGAGGGCGACCCGGCTCATGAGTCGTTCGACATCTGGTCTCGGTGTCATGTGCTGCCCCCGGAACGTACGATGTCTACCAGCTGCAAGCTCGTAAGCGGTCATGATGATGAGCGCAGGCTTCCCAGCAGGCTGGCGGCGGTCCGGGCATGGACGGGGTGAAAGTTTGGGTTTCGGGTGAGCAGGGTCTCCAGTTCCCTTATCGCCTGTTCGGTGTCTCCGAGGCCGGCCGAGATCATGGCGGCGTGGAACCACAGCTCACCGTCTTCGGTGCCATATTGGATCGCAGTGTCGATGGCGACCCGTGCCTGCTGGAGACGTCCGGCCCGGAACAGTGCCCAGGCATAGGTGTCGTAGCTTCCGATGGCGGGACGGCGGGCGAGGTCGTCGGTTGCCAGCCGGAGTGCTTCGAGTGGTTCGATATCCCGATCGGCGTACAGCCGGGCCAGGCTGAGACCGTAGATGGCGGGATCTTCCTCGGTGTACAACGCCACCGCCC
The DNA here is from genome assembly GCA_030624805.1 of Acidimicrobiia bacterium. GTDB lineage: Bacteria > Actinomycetota > Acidimicrobiia > Spongiisociales > SHLN01 > SHLN01. The sequence goes on along the minus strand of JAUXJL010000099.1, from coordinate 2,939 downwards.
GTGTGTAGAAATCGGCCGCTTGCTCAGACGATTCCTCAAGTGTGGCGAGATCCCCCAAAGACGCCAGCCAGCCCGGGTCGTCGGGTTGTAGGGCCAGCGCCTGCTCGTAGGCCGCGACCGCCTCGGTGACCTGGCCGAGCGCGGCCAGTACCTTGCCGTGCGAGGCGTGGACGGGTGCCCAGTCCCGGGCCAGCGCGATAGCCGCCTCAACCTGATCCTCGGCCCGGCGGTATTGGCCCGCATCGAATAGGAGATCGGCCCTCAACAGCGGATAGAACGCCAGCCGCCGGGGAGAGAGACCTTGGCGAGTGGACAGGCGGTCGGCCTCCTCGGCCAGATCGATGGCCAGGTTCTGTTTACCGGTGAGGTGGGCTACCTCGGCCCGCCGCACCGATATGGCCGGATCGCCCGGGGCAAAGGCGGCGGCCCGGTCGAATGAATCGACGGCCCGGTTGATGTCGCCAAGCTCGAGCCAGGCGTCACCAACAATGAGGTGGGCGGCGGGATCTTCCGGGTCCAGCTCGAGCAGCCTGGTGGCCACCGTCCGGCCGGTGGCGAAGTCGTGCAGTGCCATGGCACTCCTCGCCAAACCCAGCAACGCATCCCGGCTCGGCCACTTGGCTACCGCGGTTTCGAAGGCAGTGCGGGCCGCTCGGTAGTCGTCGAGGCTGCCAGTGAGGCGGGCTCGAGCGAGAAGGTTGGCTCCGAGGTGGGTTGCGCTGAGAGCATCACCGTGTTGTTCAACTCGGCGGTCGAAGACATCGATGACCCGGTCGAGCTCGGCTCGATCGATTCTGGGAGGTGCAGCGACAGAATCGCCGGCCGACGTCGGTGGTACCACGCCGTAGCTGACTGCTACGAGAATTACCGCGGCGAGGATGGTGAGTATGAAACGGGGCATGGCGGGCTCAGTGGGAGCTTGGAGGGGCCGGACCGAAGCCCGACCCCTCCGTGCTGCTTGCCTCAGTGAGCGACCCCGAGGTAGGGGAACACCGACAGGTAATCGGTGTGGGCACCGACCCCGTCGCCACCGACCGCACCGTTGCTGACCAGGTTCAGCGAGATGTCGATGACATCGTCCGCCGGCGCCCGCCCGTTCAGCGCCGAGTAGTCGGCTGAGGTGGCCGTGTCGTAGGTGAGGATGTCGGGCAACAAGATTGCTGCGATGTCCTCTGCCTCCGCCTGGGTGTACTGCGTTGGCATGTTCAGGCCCGAATACGCCAGCAGCGCATCAACAGCTGCATCCGTGAAGCTCGCCACGTCATTCTTCGGAAGGCCAACGTTGAACACGTTCTTGTTCTCGGTTGGGGCCATCACGATCGGACCTGAGCTATTCACCGCGGTGTTAATAGCAGGACGACCCATGCGATCGTTCTGAGCCGACCGGCTATTGCGGACGCTGGTTGTGGCCCACACGCCGATGTTTCCGCCGAGCTCTGAATCGGGCACCTCAAGGACGATTGCCAGCGTGTTCAGCTCCTCAAAGAAATCGGTCGGCATCTCACCAAGGCCGGGCCCACCGGCCTGCCCTTCAACGGTCGTGAGGAAACCGGCCAGATCGAAGAAGAACGGATCCGAGCGAAGCTCGGCCAGAACGGTCCCGCCCCGCCTGGCATCGAGCGTCTCACCGACGCGGCCTCGGGCAATCACCCGCCCGCGGGGGGGAGCCTGCTGAGCACGATGCCGGGTCGCTTTGCGGACCTTGATCTTCTGCCCATTCGGCTTGTCCTTGAACGTGACCGAGTAGGTGATGTCTTCAATACCGTCACCGGTATTGTCGATCCGGAAGTGATAAGAGCCGTCTTTGGCGGAGGCGAAACTGGCATCACCAGCCGCCGCCGGATTGACGGTCATCACGAGCACCGTGTTGTCCGGGTTTTCGGCCTCGAAAACCAGAAGGTCGTTGATGTCGAGCCGGGCATCGCCACCCGGCGATGCCAATCCGGGAGCATCCAGGTGGTCGGCGGCTCCGACCGGCCCCGGGGCTGCTATCAGCGTGATGACCATTCCGAGAACGACGAGCATCGTCATCCAGGAATTGGCCTTTCTTGCGTGTGTCATGTGTGTGACTCCTTTCCACATCTGCATGTCCGCGTGGTTCGGAGCAGTCGAACAAGAGGTTTGGTCAAAAGACCCCGAGCTTGAGACACTTCGGAGATAGGCAGCATGTGAAATAGGGAAGGCAGCGAGGAGGGGTGAAACCTGCGGGATCCGTGTGCACCGCCGCCCGGAGGCATCAAGACGACATGACCGACAATCGCCACCACACCGATCCGTCGTTGCGCCTCGAGTTGTTAGGTGGATTTCGGCTCGAGGTTGACAGAGGCAGTGTGATGCCCCCAATCGGGGCTCAGCGCGTCCTGGCCTGGCTCACGTTTCGACAACGCCCTCAGTAGCGGTCGCAAGTGGCCGGGCGTTGGGGCCGGGGTTCTCTCACGCCCATGTACCCTCGATCAGTCCACCCTGCTCGAGCCCGATCCGGCATAGAAACTCATGTCGAGGCGTTTCCCACCCGTGAGCAGGATCACCTCAGTTAATGTCGGCAAGCCCCAAGCCGTCGAGTACCGGGGACGCACGGTGTCGACCAGCATCTTCAAGTCCGCCGTGGGTGGTCTGGTGCGGGTCGAAGGTGTCAATCTGGTTGGCGACGAACAAGCTGACCGCTCAGTTCATGGTGGGGTACATAAAGCAATCTATGCGTACGCGTCCGAAGACTATGCATGGTGGGGTGCCCAGCTCGGCCGTGAGCTCCGACCTGGGATGTTCGGAGACAACCTCACTACGGAGGGAATCGACGTGAGTGAAGCGGTCGTCGGCCAGCACTGGACGATCGGAGATGTTCTTCTCGAGGTGAGCGAGCCAAGAATTCCTTGCTACAAGCTTGGCATCCGAATGGAGGATGGGCGGTTTCCCATCGCGTTTTCGGCCGCCGACCGACC
>JAUXJL010000010.1 GCA_030624805.1 Acidimicrobiia bacterium | reverse complement strand
TGGCCACCGGTCTGTCGCGCCTTCGAGGCAAGCTGGCCTATCGACCCGTCGTTTTTGAGCTTATTCCGAACACGTTCACTCTCAACCAACTCCAGCAGGTCGTAGAGGCGCTGGCCGGTGTCCGATTGCACAAGCCAAATTTTCGTCGCCTGGTCGAGCGGAGCGGATTGGTAGAGGGGACCGGCCTCGCCGATCCCGCGACTGGTGGTCGGCCGGCCGAGCTGTTTCGGTTCCGCCGGGAGGTGCTCCGCGAGCGCTCGGCGCCGGGGGTTGGGCTTCCGGGAGCTCGATAACCCCGCCATCGTGCTGACGGCCATCACGGAATAGCGCCACCTCGTTGTTAGTTATACTCACCAATAGTATTACAAATACTCGTAGCGAGTACTAGGGACAAAAGGGGCTCAAATGACCCTCGAATTGACTGATGCCACCCGTTTGCTCACCGAGCCAACCCGTCAGAAACTGAGCGAGGTGGTTCTCGATAGCGAATTCGAGCTCTTCGCTCCATACATCGCGGCGATCAACGAACTGAAAGAAGATCTGAATGCGATCGTTCTGGCTCACAACTACATGACGCCTGAGATCTACCACGGAGTGGCCGACCTCGTCGGCGACTCGTTGTCCCTCGCCTATATGGCTGCCGAGACCGACGCCGACATCATTGTGATGGCCGGCGTTCACTTCATGGCCGAAACTGCCAAGCTGGTTGCGCCCGACAAGACGGTCCTGATTCCCGATCTCCGGGCGGGGTGCTCGCTGGCCGACTCCATCACCGCTGCCGACATTGAGCTTCTGCGCCAGGCCTATCCGGGGGCACCGGTGGTGACCTACGTGAACACCTCCGCCCAAGTGAAGGCGGCCTCCGACATCTGCTGCACGTCGGGTAATGCCGTCGAGGTGGTGGAGTCGCTGGGTGCGGATCGGGTCATATTCCTCCCGGATGAATACCTCGGGAAATGGGTGGCCACTCAGACCGACGTCGAGATAGTGCTCTGGAACGGACACTGTGAGGTCCACGAGCGCTTTACCGGCGAAGAGCTGCGCTCATACCGCCAAGCCGATCCCGCTGTCAAGATCATTGCTCACCCGGAGTGTCCACCCGACGTTCTTGCCGAAGCCGATTACGTCGGCTCAACCAGCGGAATGCAGACCTACGTTGAGGACATCCAACCAGCACGGGTGGTGATGATCACCGAGTGCTCAATGAGCGACAACGTGGCCGTCAACAACCCCGATGTTGAATTCGTCCGGCCCTGCAACTTGTGCCCACACATGAAGCGCATATCCCTCGAGAACATTCTCACGTCGCTGCAGACCATGACTCATCGGGTTGAGATCCCATCCGAGGTGGCGGGCGATGCTCGCCGCGCCGTTGAGCGGATGCTGGCCGTGGGGGCGGGGAGCAGTCGATGATCGATCGCATGATCCGTGCGGACGCTGTCATCATCGGTGGGGGAGTCGCCGGACTAGCCACTGCCCTCGCAACTCCGGGAGACGTCGTGCTGGTTTCGAAGTCGGATTTCGGGCATGGTGGCTCAACGGAGTGGGCTCAAGGCGGCGTTGCAGTGGCGCTCGCCGCCGACGATTCACCGCAACTGCACGCAAGCGACACCTTGCGGGTCGGGCTCGGAATCAATGATCAACAGGCCGTCCAAGTGCTCACGTCCGAGGGCCCGCGGCGGGTGCAGGAGCTGATCCGGCATGGCGCCCGTTTCGATCGGAACGCGAAGGGCGATCTGTCATTTGGGCGCGAGGCGGGGCACGGACTGCACCGCATTGTGCACGCCAACGGAGATGCCACCGGGGCCGAGATCATGCGCGCCATGAGTGCAGCCGTCGCCCTTCGCTCCAACGTGACGGTGCACGACCAGACCTACGCCTTTGAACTCGTGCTCGACTCCGGCCGCATCGTCGGAGCCGTGGCAGTCGGCCCGGAGGGTGAAATCATCCAGTACGTGACGCCCTCGGTTGTACTGGCCACCGGCGGCATCGGGCGCCTCTATTCACGTACCACTAACCCGGTCGAAGTCACGGGTGCCGGCCTCGCCATGGCGGCACGGGTGGGGGCCCGGCTCATCGACCTGGAGTTTGTGCAATTTCATCCGACTGCCCTCGTCTCGGACCTGGATCCGATGCCGCTCCTCACCGAAGCATTACGCGGGGCCGGGGCCGTTCTCGTCGATGATCAAGGTTCGCGGTTCATGGCGGCCATTCACCGCGACGCCGAGCTGGCTCCGCGAGACATCGTGGCCAGGGCCACCTGGTCGCTGCTAGAGGCAGGTCGGTCCGTGTATTTGGACGCATCAGAGGCGGTCGGGTCCGAGTTCCCGGACCGATTCCCGACCGTGTTTGCGGCGGCCCAGCGTGCCGGGCTCGACCCCCGGGTGGAACCGTTGCCGGTTTCTCCCGCCGCCCACTACCACATGGGCGGTGTCGGCGTCGACCTGTTCGGGCGGTCCTCGATTCCCGGCTTGTGGGTGGTGGGTGAGGCCGCCGCGACGGGCGTCCACGGAGCCAACCGGCTGGCGTCGAACTCGCTTCTCGAAGGACTGGTGTTCGGGGCGCGAGCTGCCTCCTCTGTGACCGGCAGTCTGCTCCCGGCTCCAAGGGTCGTGCCGGCCATTCCCTCGCCAATCGTTGACGCCCCCGGGGCGGTGCGCGAAGTGCGATCGCTCATGTGGGACCGGGTCGGCATCGTTCGAGACGACAGCGGTCTCAGCTGCGCTATCGACCGCCTCGACCAGCTCAGCCGCCACCTCACCAGTGGATCGGGTGAGGCCGCCGATATGGTGCTGGCTGCCCGGCTCATTGCGATTTCAGCCCGGAGTCGGGCCGAGAGCCGCGGTGCCCACTTTCGCCGAGATTTTCCAGCGACTGGTCAACCCGAGCGGCGGGCCTTCGATGCGCCAGACCTGGCCACGGTGGCGTGATTCTGATGACGAAGCTCGATCCCCTGATCTACGAGCCACTTCTGCGCCGGGCGCTCGCGGAAGACCTGGGCCGGGCCGGTGACCTCACCACATCAGCCATTGTGCCTGCTGATGTGTCCGTCGTCGCGCGGATTGTCGCCCGTGAGAGGGGAACGGTGGCCGGTCTGCCGATCGCCGCCCGGGTCTTTGTGCTGGTGGACGATCGTATCGACTTTCAATTGGAAGTCACAGATGGAGATGTGGTCGAACCGGGCACCGTTCTCGCGAGAGTGTCGGGCCCTGCCGCCGGGATTCTCACGGCCGAGCGAACAGCCCTCAACTTCCTTGGCCACCTGTCGGGCATCGCCACTGCCACCGCTGCGATGGTGGAGTCGGTTCGTCCCCATGGGGCCCGAGTAGCCGACACCCGGAAGACCACACCAGGTTTGAGAGCTCTCGAGAAGTACGCAGTCCGACAGGGTGGGGGGGTCAACCACCGGTTCGGGCTCGATGACGCGGTTCTGATCAAAGACAATCACCTGACCGTCGCCGGTTCTGTCAAGGAGGCGGTTAGCCGGGTCCGCCGATCGGTTGGCCACCTGGTAAAGGTCGAGGTCGAGGTGGACACCCTCGACCAGCTGGCCGAAGCGTTGGACGCCGGGGTGGATGCGGTGTTGCTAGACAACATGACCATCGATCAGCTGCGGGCAGCAGTGGACCTGGTCGGCCACAGCGTGATCACTGAGGCATCAGGCGGCATCGGCCCGGATACGGCTCCGGCGATTGCAGCCACCGGCGTCGATCTGCTCTCGGTCGGCTACCTCACACACTCAGCTCCCAATCTCGATATCGGCCTCGACTCATGACACGGCTCGGACCTCAGGGAGCCGTCGGTGGCCGGCTCTAGGCTGCGGCCAACTGAAGGAGTCGTTGTGGACACGTTCGAAGCCTTGTACACCACCCGGGCGATGCGCCGGGTCAAACCGGATCCGATCCCCGAGGACGTTGTCAAACAAATGCTGGACGCAGCCATTCGGGCGCCGTCACCGGGCAACACCCAACAGTGGCGACTTGTGGCCGTGTCAGATCGGGCCGTCGTTGGCGAGCTGGCCGGTCTCTACAAGCGCTCGTGGGACGAGCTGCAAAGAACCTTCTATTCCGGGGTGCGGGAAGCGGCCGAAGCCAGGGGCGATGACATCACTCGGCGGGTGATGTCATCGGCCGATTGGCTGGCCGCCAACTTCGACCAGGTGCCGCTGGTGGTTCTTCCCTTCATCCGCAACGATCCGGACGGCTCTGGAATCTACCCGGCTGTGTGGAATCTCATGCTGGCCGCTCGGGCCCAGGGGGTGGGCACCACCCTGACGACGGTGCTCAACCATTTCGCAGCCGACGACGTGAATGAGGTTCTCGGCGTGCCCGCCGACAAGGGCTGGCGCAATGCCGCGGCCATCACCTGTGGATATCCGCTGGGTAAGTGGGGGGTGGCGGAGCGCCCGCCCGTTGAACAGGTCGTGTTCGCCGATCGTTGGGGTGAGGCGCCCGAATGGTCGGTCCCCGAGCCCCTCTGGAGCTACTAGCCAGCCTCCAGCCGCTCGCGGCGCTCGCTTTCAGGCTTCCGAGCGGTTGCCTCATGCCTCATGCCTCATGCCTCATGCCTCATGCCTCATGCACGCCGTCTGATGCCACCAAGTTATCCATCAGCAACCCCGGGAGAACTGGCGACTGGCGACTCGTCTTTTGCCTGACGCCTTCACTCCTCCAGGTCGTCTCGGCCGCTGAAAATCGACCGAATGGATCGCCAGCTTCGCTGCACCCAGTTCTCGATCTTGTACTCGACCTCTTGCAGCCTCTCGCCCACTTGCCGCTCCATGCGCTGCACCTTCCGCGAGCGAAGAACCTCGGGTGCGAGCACGGACCACTCGACTGCTCGCAACGAGGCAAACATGACGGCCCCGGTGATGGAGGCGATTCCGACTGCGGACGTGAGCACGATCATTGGAGGGAAGTCGAGCGCAAAGAACTCGCGAGTGGCCGGAATGAGAAAGACGAGAGCGAGGATCAGTCCCATCGAGAGGATGAGCGCACGACGGGCTGGGTTGAACGGACGAGAGATGATGGCCAGGACGAACAACCCGACGAGCACGAGAACAAGCGTGGCTGTGGTACGGGCTTCATCGAGGTTCACATCGACCTGGTCGCGAGCCAGCCAGTAGGCCGAAAAAGTAGCTGCTGCGGTCAGGAACCCTGCCGGTACGGAAAAGCGGACGACCCGACGGACGAAGCCGGGGGCTGCCCGTCGGGAGCTAGGGGCGAGGGCGAGGAAGAACGAGGGAGCGCCGATGGTCAGCGTGCCGATGAGCGTGAGGTGGCGGGGGAGGAATGGGAACTGCCATCCCACCACGCCGATGGCCAGAGCAAGCAAGAAGGCGTAGACGGTTTTGGTGAGGTACAGGTTGGCGACCCGTTCGATGTTGGCGATAACGCGCCGTCCCTCCGCTACGACCTGGGGTACGTGTTCGAAGGAGGAATCGAGCAGTACGAGTTGGGCAACCGATCGCGAGGCGCCACTCCCCGAGCCCATCGCGATCCCGATGTCGGCGCTCTTGAGAGCCAGCACGTCGTTGACGCCGTCACCGGTCATGGCAACCACGTGCCCTCGCGATTTGAGCGCTTCGACCATCGCCTGCTTCTGGTGTGGGGTCACCCGGCCAAATACGCTTCGGCTTTCCATCACGTCGGCCAGGGCACCGGGGTCATCGGGCAACGTTCGAGCGTCGATCGCCTCGCCCACGTTGGGAACACCAACCTCGGCCGCGATTCGGCCGACTGTGCTCGGGTGGTCTCCGCTGATGACTTTGATCGCAACATTCTGAGCGGTGAAGAAATCGAGGATCTCCGGCGCCTCCGGCTTGATCTTGTCGGCTAACACCACAAACGCCATGGCCTCGAGGTCGGTTGGCAGGGCGCCACCCTGCAATGGCTGGGTTGAGCGGGCCAGCGCCACAACCCGGCTGCCCTCGAGAGCCAGCAGGTCTGCCCGACGGGTCGCTTCCGAGTCGCGTCCTGCCAATACCACCTCGGGGGCCCCCAGGACGAAGCTGCCCTGACCGGTGAACGTAGCTCCACACCATTTGCGGGCGGAAGAGAACGGGACCGAGTCGGTCGCCGACCATCCATTCGGTGCTGAGAAGGCGGCGGCAACCGCAGCCAGGGTTGCGTTCGGGTTCGGATCGGCCTGGGCGAGGGCGCCGAGCGGCGGACCGTAGTCGTCGCCGCTCAGGGCGTGCACCGTGTCGACAGCCAGTTTGCCCTGGGTGAGGGTTCCGGTCTTGTCGAGACATACAACGTCGACTCGGGCCAGGCCTTCGAGGGCAGGCAGCTCCTGCACGAGAACCTGCCGGCGTCCGAGCCGTACCACGCCGACCGCAAACGCAACGCTGGTCACCAATACCAGCCCCTGGGGGACCATTGCAACCGTTCCTGCCACCGCCCCTCGAAGTGCTTCTTTGACCGATTCGCTGGCCTCGAGCTGGCTCAACACCAGGAGGCCGGCTGTCGGAATCACCAACCAGGAAACCAATTTGAGAATGAAGTCGATCCCGGATCGCAACTCCGAGCGAACCAGCGTGAACTGCTTGGCCTGCTCGGCCAATTGGGCGGCGTAGGCGTCCTTTCCGACTTTTGTGGCCATAAACCGCCCGCCACCGGCGCTCACAAACGAGCCGGACAGCACCTGATCTCCGGAGACCTTGTCAACGGCGTCCGATTCGCCGGTGAGCAGCGACTCGTCAACTTCGAGGTTGTTGGTGGTTAGCACCTGGCCGTCGACGACGATTTGATCACCGGGCGCAAGTTCGAGCACATCCTGAATAACAACCGAGCTGACCGCAATCTTCTGGACCTTGCCTCCTCGTACCACATTCACTCGCGGCGCGGCCAGCACCGCCAGCCGGTCGAGAGTTCGTTTTGCTTTCAGCTCCTGGTAAATGCCGATGATGGTGTTGACGATCATGACGCCGGCAAAGAGCGCATCCTGGAGGGGCGCCACCAGCAGGATTACCACGAGCAAGGCCGAGATGAGGAGGTTGAATCGGGTTATGACATTTGATCGGACGATTTCCCGGACGGTTCGGCTCGGCCCCTCGGGAACGTCGTTCACCTGGCCTTGCGCGACCCGATCACGGACTTGCCGCTTCGACAAACCAGTCTGAGCGAATTGGGCGGCGTCGGGTTTCGTGGTTGTCACACATACAAATTACCCGGCTCAGGTTCGCTACGGTGCCCAGCTCGAGAACTCTCCGGGGGCTACGAGCTCAGCAGGGGAGTTTTTGCCGATGGGTTGTATCCAGACTCCCGCACCGCGTCCCTCGATTCGGCCGGAAAACGTGAACGATGCATCGTCGGGAGAGAACAACGAGAGGCTGTTGGCGTATTGGGGGAAGAACGGCAGGTACTGCTGGACAAAGGTGGCAGTCGGCAGGAACGGTTCGAAGGCGACCGACGTGTTTCCGTCCCACACGTTCCATCGAACGGCGAAGTTGTCGGTCTCGACCTCGGCGGTCAGGTAGAGCAACTGGTCGCCCGACCTGTCCCAGAAGAAGACTGCCGCCGTTTCGGCTATCTGTGTTTCCCCGTCGGGTGTGGACACGATGAGCGGTCCCAACGAAAAGGGATTGGCCCCCTGGGGAATGTTGATATAGGCGAATCGAAGTTGGTCCGGGTTGAGCCCAAACGCGGTCGCCTCTGAATACGCGTTGCCCGCACCGCGCACCGTTCCATCGGCATCGGCGAGTTGGATAGCTTGCCCTCCACCGGCATCCCATCCGAACAGCAGGGTGTCACCGAACCAGCCCGGGGCAGTGAAGCCCCCGGGAGAGGTGCCGATCAGCTCTCGTTCGCCTTGAACGCTCAGAAAAAAGAGCTCTGAATCAGCGAGATGTACGAGCAGCCGGTCAGATTCGGGCGACCACGCGAAATAGTAGGGCTGACCAATATCCACCAATTCGTGAGTCCCGGCTTCGGTGTCAATCATGCCGAGCCTCAGCCGGTCAAGCGACAGATCGTTTCCGAGGAATGCCAGGTGATTTCCGTCGGGTGCCCAATAGAGGTAAAAGGCGGAAAAGGGGATTGCTATGACGGTTGACGGCCCGCCGTCTGCGGGAGCAATGTGGACGGCATTCTCTACTCCAACCTGGGCTTCGGACGAGATGCGGAGCGCCGCTTGGTCCGCTTGCAGGCCGGGGCCGAGCGTCGCCGCGGTTGACGCGGCGAACGCCAGTCGGGTGCCGTCTGGCGACCACGTTGGCTGCGAGTAGAACCGGCTCAGCCCGGCATCGCTTGTCACCGGCGTCACCGAGTTCGTGGCCGGGTCGTAGGTTGAAATGTTGCCGTCGACCCCGTTGATGGCGACCAGCCCGCCACCGGCCGCCGGCGATTCATCGCCACTGCTGTCAGAGCAGGCCGACAATACGAGCAGGAGGGCGGCCAGGACGTATTTCACGTCGAAGAGCTTGGCACGGCCGCGTTGCTACGTCGGATACAAGGAGTCGGTTCCCGCCCGCGCGGCGACCTCGTATCGAATGGCACGGTAGGCCTCCGTGTGGCCCCGGCGCCGCCCACGTTCGCGGAGGTAGTCCCACACATAGCTGAAGGCGAACCGGAGGTATCCCTCCTGGCGCCATTGGCTGACGTGGATCATCTCATGGATCACCAGACGGGTGACCTCGTGACGTGGCCGCCGATAGGTTCGTGAGTGCATGTACACGACGTACGGGAGGGCGATGGCGGCAGACTTTCGCAAGACCGAGCGCTCGAACCAGGGCTGGGCCTCGCGGATGAGGAGCTGCTCAGGATCGACACCCGGCGCCAAGCCGGCCACAACTGAAGGGTCAACGTCTCCTGCCTCGAGGGCTTCAATGGCGGGGAAGTTGTGACGCATATGGAGTGGCCGGCTCATGCCCGGCAAATGTAGCGGCCGGTAAGCTCGGCGTCGTGGATGTACGCATTATTGAAGAGTCCGAGATGGATGCCGTTGCTGAAGTAATGAGCCACGCCTTCGGATTTGAGCTGAAGCCCGAGGACCAGGAGCATTTCCGTCGGGCATTTGAACTTGATCGTGTTATCGGCGCCTTCGAGGGCGATTTGGCTATCGGGTCGGGTGGGGCGTTCACATTCGATCTCACAGTCCCTGGAGGCGAGGTGGGCTGCGGGGGAACCATGATTATGGCCGTTCTCCCCACCCATCGGCGACGTGGTGTCCTCACCGAGATGATGCGGTTCCACCTCGACGAAGTGGCCGGGCGAGCCGAGCCGGTAGCCGCCCTATGGACATCTGAGGCTCCCATTTATGGCCGCTTCGGGTATGGGGTTGCCACTCAGTTCTTCCGGACCAAGATCGAGCGATCGCGGGTGTCATTCCCGAGGGATCCACTGGGATCCGGGACTGTGCGCCTCGTCGATCTCGCCGAGGCCGGCAAGCTGCTTCCGCCTCTGTATGAGTCGCTCCGGCTCAACACACCGGGTTTCCTGACTCGCAACGAGACAAGCTGGAATGAAGGTCATTTGCACGATCCTCCTCGCTGGCGCGACGGGGGAACACCGAAACGCTGGGTCGTGTATGAGGAAAGTGGGACGGCGCTCGGTTTTGCCAGCTACCGACAACACGAGAAATGGGACCAGGGACTGCCATCCAACCGTTTGGTGTGTGGCGCCATATTGGCCGCCACGCCGGGCGCCGAGGACGGATTGTGGCGCTACTTGACCGGAATCGATCTCGTACAGACAATCGAATGCTGGAACACCGACCTCAATTCGACGTTGACGCGCATCGTGGCCGATTCACGTCGCATCGAGCAGAGTCTGTCTGATGGCATGTGGGTGCGCATCCTGGATGTTCCGGCGGCCCTTACATCCCGTCGATATCAGGTGGAGGGTCGCGTCGTTCTCGAGCTGACCGATCCCTTCCGAGGCAGCGCCGCCGGAATCTTCGCCCTCGAGGGCGGGCCCGACGGAGCAACCTGCCAACCCGTGAAAGAGGAACCCGATCTCCGACTCGATGTTCGTGAGCTGGGATCTACCTACCTCGGAGGCTTCACGTTCACCCAACTGGCGGGCGCCGGGCTCGTAGCCGGCAGCCGCGAGGCGCTTCGGAAGGCCGATGTCATGTTCGGGTGGCCGGTTCGACCCTGGTGTCCCGAAGTCTTTTAGTACCAGATAACAGCACCGAAGCCAACCACGAAGCAGTAGTAGGCGAATGGTCGAAGACCGAATCGGGTGAGGGCCTTTATCAGGATCGCGATGGCCCAATACCCGGATATGGCGGCCACCACAACGCCGACGAGCAAGCTCCATTCCAGGCCGCCCTCGCCCGCCAGGTCGAGCATCTGCTTTGACCCTCCACCGAGGATCACGGGGATGGCAAGGAGGAAGGAGAACCTGGCCGATTCCTCGGAGGTGAACCGGCGGCCGAGCGAGGCCGTGATGGTCATTCCGGAGCGAGAGACTCCGGGCACGAGCGCCACCGCCTGGGCGGTGCCGATGATGACCGCGTCCGGCACGCCGGCCTCCTCGAGCGTCCGAGAGAGCCGCGTGAAGTAGCCGCTGACGAACAGGACCACACCGGTAAATATGAGGGCGATACCGACCCGGGAGGGGTTGTCGAATATGTCTTCGAGGGCCGATTCGAGCAGTAGCCCGGCCACGACCGCCGGCACCGTTCCAATCGCGAGGAGCCTGATGATGCTCCAGGCCCGGGGATCTTGATCGGGTCGGAGCAGCCAGGCAACGTCCCTGCGGAAATACCATATGACGGCCGCCAATGTTCCCAGGTGGAGCACCGCGGTGGTTGCCAGTTCCGGCGCATCCTTGCCGAGCAAGGCAGGAACCAGCACGAGATGGCCACTTGAGGATATCGGCAGGAACTCCGTGAGGCCCTGGACAAGGCCCCAGAGGGCTGCATCGAGCACACGATCAGCGTAATTGGATCTGCCCTGAGGCAATGGGCAATATCGTGACAACCCCCCGGGATGAAGGCGGCTCATTGCCAGACCCCTTCCCTATTGCCGCCGGTGCACATACCTTCTCCCCATGTTCTGGTTTGGGCGTCCTGCCGTGCTCCGATGGATCGGGGCCGCGGTCCTGGTGGTGGGTGCGGCAGTTGTGGAATTCTGGCCTTCCACAGAGGTGGCCTATCCGTTTGCGGCCTCTGCCACTTCCGCCGGCGACGCGCTCGACGTTGAGTGGAAGATGGTTCCGGCCGGTTTGCTCTCGGCCCCAATCCTTACCGGGATGGTGGCGACACACGCGCTCGAGCGGGGGGAGCCGATCACCTCCTCAGATGTCCGGGCTCCCATCGGGGTGCCGGACGGATGGTGGGCACTGGCTGTTGAGGTTCCTACTGGGCTGACTCCCGGCGCTGAGACGCGTCTCGTGCTCGGTTCTGGAGCGACGGTCCCAGGCGTCGTCATCGCCCAAAGCGAACCCGACTCCTTTGGCGTGTCCGGACCAACTGCACTTGTCGCTGTGCCTGGTGAGGACGCAGCTCGGGTTGCCGCTGCGGCAGCAGCTCGCACCATCGTGGTGCTGGTAGCTCCGTAGCGGTCAGCCTGCCGCCGACATGCCGCTGGCACATTGACACTGGCGGGCAGTGCCGGCGGCGGCGGGGATGAGGAGGGCGAGAGCAGCGCGGAGTGTGTCCAGCGTGGCCTCGAACCGCTCGAGCACGGCGGCATGCGTGACCGGTTCGATCTCGCCTTCGACGCCTGTGTCGTAATCAGTGACGACTGCAATGTTCACGTAACACAGCTCGAGCTCTCGAATCAGCTGGGCCTCGGGCGCCTGTGTCATGTTGATGGTCGCCCATCCCGACCCCGCGAAATCTGCGCTCTCCGCACGGGTGGAAAAGCGCGGTCCTTGGATGACGACAAGGGTTCCGCCGTCGTGCGTCTCGGCCCCGGCCTCCTCGCAGGCAACAACTGCCAACGGCCGTAGCTCGCCGCAGTAGGGATCGGCGAATGCGAGATGACGAGTCTCGGGCCCGTCGAAGAATGTGTTGTCGCGGCCCCATGTGCGGTCGACCAGTTGATCAGATACTACGAGATGCCCGGGTGCGTATCTCATCTGGAGACTGCCCACTGCGCACGGTCCGATCACCCGGTCCACCCCGAGGTCCTTCATCGCCCAGGCGTTTGCCCGGTAGGGAACCTTATGAGCGGGGAACTGGTGCTCAGCGCCATGCCTCGGGAGGAAGGCCACATCAATGCCCTGGAAGGTTCCCACCCGGAATTTGGCAGACGGCTGGCCGTAAGGAGTTTCTACGGCTACGAGTTGGGGATCGTCGAGGAAGTCGTAAAAGCCCGAGCCACCAAATACGCCGATCATCAATGTGCCTTTCTGGACCGCGGGAAATGGTAGCCGCTGTATTCTGATCACTGATGGTGGCGCGCTGCCGCTATCGGGCCACTCGGGGTGAAGAGAGGGTACGAAGTGGAAGTAGAAGTCGCCGTAATACCTGCCGCGGGTCGCGGTACTCGGATGCGGCCTGCCACGCGGGCGCTTCCCAAGGCGATGCTGCCCATTGTCGACCGGCCCGCCGTGCAATGGGTGGTGGAGGAAGCCGCCCGGGCCGGGGCTACCGAGGTGTTCATTGTTGTCGACCCCGGCGTCGGGGAGCTCATCGAACGCCATTTCAACTCCCAAGATGAGGGTCCGCTTCCAGGCTTGGGGCATGTCAGCGTGCATGCGATCATCCAAGACGTGCCGCGCGGACTTGGTGATGCGGTTCGCACGGCATCGAATCACGTCGGTGGACGTCCGTTCTTCACATTGCTCGTCGACAACCTGGTATATCCCGACGGCGACGTCCTGCCGGAGATGGCATCGGCTGCCCACGGGAAATCCGTGGTGTGTCTGAGAGAGCTCGGCACAGAGTATCTGGCCCGCTACGGGTTCATTGTCCCGGGCGACTGGCCGGATGAGCGAGTCGTCGAAGTGCTCGGTGCGATTGAGAAACCCGGGGTGGAGGCTGCTCCCTCGAAGCTGGGCCTGATCGGCCGGTACTTGTTCACCTCCTCGGTGTTCGATGCCCTCGGCGACGTCGAGCCAGGGGTCGGTGGCGAAATTCAGCTCACAGACGCCATCAACGCGGTGGGGGAGGCCGGCTCGTGTCTCGGGTATGTGGCCGCAGCCGATCTTCTGGACTCCGGCACCCCAAGCGGCTACCTCGAAGCCTCGACCATCCTCGGTGCAGCCCATCCGGACTTCGGTGCTCGCTATCGTGCCTTTCTAACGGAGTTCACCGAGGGTCTCTGAGTTCCTCGGTTCCAGGAGGACGGATGGGCGAACTTTCTCATCTTGATGCGGCCGGGCAGGCCCATATGGTCGATGTCGGCGACAAACCCGCCAGCAAGCGTCGCGCCCTGGCCGAGGCATTGGTTCGTATGGACCCTGCAACAGCAGACGCTCTTTTTGGTGGGAGCCTCCCAAAAGGTGACGCACTGGCGGTGGCGCGGGTGGCCGGTATCCAGGCTGCCAAGCGCACCTCCGAACTCATTCCCCTGTGCCATCCGCTGGCTCTCACCACTGTCAGCATCGATATCGAACGGGTCGATGACGGAGCTCACATCACGTCCGCGGTTGGCACCACAGGACCCACCGGGGTGGAGATGGAGGCCCTAACCGCGGTATCTATCGCCGCGCTCACGCTCTACGACATGGTCAAGAGCCTCGAGCGGGGGGTTGAGATTGGATCCGTCCACCTGCTCGAGAAGTCGGGCGGAAAGTCGGGCGAATGGACGAGATGAAAGCGGGAGTGCTAACCGTTAGCGACCGAGTGAGCCGCGGCGAGGCCGAGGACATCTCGGGACCGACTGCCATTGCCATGTTGGCCGGCCTCGGCTTTGAGGTCGATTGGCGAGTGGTGGCCGACGAGACGGGTGATATTCAGGCGGCGCTGCAAGATTGGATACGAGCGGGCATTGATCTCATCGTCACGACAGGTGGAACCGGGATGTCGCCTCGCGATGTCACGCCCGAGGCCACCGAGCAGCTGATTGAGCGGCCAGCCCCGGGCCTCATGGAGGCGGCCCGAGCCGCCTCCGATAATCCGCACTCCATGCTTTCTCGAGGGGTCGCAGGTGTTGCCGGTACGACGCTGATCGTGAATCTGCCCGGCTCGACGAGCGGAGTCGAGGAGTCGCTTGGCGCGATCCGACCGGCTCTCGTACACGCCGTCTCCCTGCTCCGGGATACCGCGACTCCGCACACATAGAGAACCGATAGGAGGTCGGCCTGGTTGGGGCGCACACTTTTCGCGGACTAGGGTGACCCTTGCGTTGGAGTAGAGGAATCGGGCTTGGAATTAGTTGTTGTATTGGTGGTATTAGGGGGTCTGTGGGCCGCCCTCCTCCTCCCGTCTTTTCTCGACTCCCGGCATGACGCCCCGCTCACGTCGACGAAGTCGTTCGATCGCAGGTTGGCCAAGCTCGCTTCAATGCGTTCGGATTCGGCCGATCCGACCCAACTGAAGCGCCAGCGTCTCGTGGCGCGTCGCCGTCGAGTGATGGTCGGCCTCATTGGAGCCGCCGCAGTTACGCTCGTAGCCGCGATCTTTGTCGGCTCGATTCCGTTGTTGCTGTTGAGCCTTGCTTTCGACGGAATGTTCGTCGCTTACCTGGCGGCTCTCCACTCAGCCGAGCACCGGCCCCAAGTTGCTCCCCTGCCTGATACGCCGGAGCCGGTGAGCTACGGGGAACTCCGGCTTGTTAGCGAGGACGACTACCCGCGGGCCGCCAACCGCTAGCCATCGCCTCTCGGACTACTTTGGTTGTCCACCGTCGGGTTGTGAAAGTTTTCATAAAACCGTCCAACTCCGGAGCACTTTGAACCTCCCTGCTGCAGTGAGAAGGCTTCGCTGATCTTCTCACTAGCCGCAGAGGACCAGAGTGCCGGGACCGCCAAGGCGGTGGCCCACCCGGCTCGAATTCGAATTCTCGAGTAGTTCGATGAATGGAAACCATTGACGGCGAGATTGTTGAAGGTGCCGGCTCGCTGAATCCACAGTCTCCGGACAGCTTCAGATCCTCCCCGAAGCTGGTTTCGCCTTCGCCCGCCAGAATGGGCCGGCTGCCTGGTACTGCCTCGGGAATTCTGTGCTGGACACATGGGCGGCCTCGATCGACGATCTGGCCATCGAGCCGGTTCTCCCTCACTCAGCTTGCCAGCCGGCAGACCTGGCCGGAGCTCGGTTCCTGGTGTGATTCCCGATCCCTGTGCGGGGTTTCGCACCCAGGGTCTTTCGGCCCTATCGGGCATCGTCGATCTGCGAAATGATGGTGTTACCGATTGTGAAAATATTCACATACAAAGGATTTGTGAAGTATTCACGAACCAAGCTAGGAGAGGAAGAAATGATCAAGCGCTTTAGGACCCTCGGCATAGTGCTCGTTGTGGTCGGCATGGTCTTTGTGGTCGCAGGCGGAGTCGCCTACGGCAAAGTTCAAGAGGGTTACGACTCGTTGCAAGCTTTTAGCGAATCACAGAACGTGACGCTCAGCTACAACGATGACGGCCAGCTCGTCGATCGTGGAACCACGGAGGGTGCCGATGCGATCATGGCGTTGCTCACGGACGCCTGGGGTTATCCGGTTGTCGAGTCCGATCTCGATGCCGATGACCCGCTGGTGAACACGGCAAGCGAGTACATGTTCCAGATGGCCACCATCACCTATCACACCCTGCATGGGACTCAGACGGTCACGTTGACCGAAGACGTTGAGTACAACGGCGAAGTTTTCGCCGCCGGCATCTATACCCACGAGGTCGATGGCAAGTACTGGACCGACTTCGACCGCCAGCATCCGATCGAGGGCCCGGCCCGCAGCCAGGCCTGGAATGGAACCGCTCACGGCCTCGTCGGCGAGCTCGGCGTTGGCACCGTCACCCACTCGACTTTGCAATTGGGTCTCGGCGTCGCCGGCATCACCGCAGGCATCGGTCTGTTCGGACTGCTGGCAGGCTTCGGTCTCATTTGGGCCAGCAAGGCCAAGGACGGTGAGTTGGCATTCGAGGCCACCACGGTCCCGATGCCCGAGAGAGTCCCAATCGACACCATGATCAAGTAACAACCCCGACCCGAAAAAACGAGGCCCCTCCCCGGGGCCTCGTTTTCTCGACAAGCGGCCTCGTTGGCCCCGGGAGGGCGATCGAGGCGGTTCTTCGCCGCGACGGAGGCATACCGTTGCCGAGCAGCCTCCCGAGCTGGGACGTAGCTGTGTGTTGAGGGTCCGTCGCGGAGTCGTGGTGGGCTGGGCCTAGCGGCGAATCGGAATGGAAAAGTGGGCTCGCTGAGCCTCCCGGCGGGTCCCCAGGGCGCCGGGGTCAGCCGAGAGGTTCGGTGTAGACGAGGGCGGTGCCGTCAAGGACGATGGTGCCCCCTTGGTTCGTGATGGTGGTGCGAAGCCGGGTTATTGGTGTGTCGGCGCGCACTTCGAGGACCTCAACCTCAGCGGTAATCTCGTCGCCGGGCTTGACAGGTGCCTTGAAGCTCCAGTCGACGTGAAGGAACACGCTGCCC
>JAUXJL010000186.1 GCA_030624805.1 Acidimicrobiia bacterium | reverse complement strand
TAGGCGAACAGTTCCCTTAAACCTCTCCATCCCACCCGTATCGGCCGATCAGGAAAAAGCCGCAGCAACTCGTGCGCACGCCGGACTACTGTTTCGGCGCCGTCAGCTGTGGAAGGTATAAGAATGGGTATCACATGCGGCATCGTCGGGCTCCCCAACGTCGGGAAATCGACCTTGTTCAATGCGCTCACTGCCGCCGGTATCGCCGCAGAGAACTACCCGTTTACGACAATCGAGCCCAATCTCGGGGTGGCTCACCTGCCGGATCCTCGGCTCGAGATGATTGCAAACATCGTCCGGCCAGGCGAGATCGTGCCGACCGCCGTCGAATTTGTTGACATCGCCGGGCTGGTCCAAGGAGCCTCCCGCGGCGAAGGGCTCGGCAACAAGTTCCTCTCCCATATTCGAAAAACCAACGCCATCGTTCATGTTGTGCGCTGCTTCGATGACGACGACGTCGTGCATGTCGAAGGCAACGTCGACCCGATCCGGGACATCGAGACCGTCAATCTCGAGCTCACATATGCCGATCTCGGCAGCCTCGATCGAGCTTTGGAGCGGCTTGGACGCAAAGCCAAGTCGGGCGATAAGGACGCTCAATCGGCGGTTGCTGTGCTGGAGCGAACACGGGCCCACCTCGATGAGGGGCTACCGGCCCGCACTCTTGACTTCACCCCGGACGAACAGCTGATTGTGCGCGATCTGTTCCTGCTCACGATGAAACCCGTTGAGTACGTCGCCAACATCGATGACACCGGTGGTGCCGCCAACAAATACGTCGACCTGGTCCGTGATTATGCCGCCGCCCACGACTCCACAGTGGTTGTTATTTGTGCTGCGATCGAAGGCGAGATTGCCACACTTGCTGCGGAGGACAAAGCCGAGTTCCTCGCTGAGTTGGGCGAGACCGAACCCGGCCTCAACCGGGTAATTCGCGCTGCATATGAGCTGCTCGGTCTCAACACATTCTTCACCTCCGGGGACAAGCAGGTACGGGCCTGGCCGTTTCGGTTTGGAGCGACCGCTCCGCAAGTTGCCGGCTCAATTCACACCGATTTTGAGACCGGATTCATACGGGCCGAGGTCATTGGCTACGACGACTTCGTTCACCTCGGGGGAGAGCAGGCCGCTAAGGATGCAGGACGGTGGCGCCTCGAAGGTAAGGATTACGTGGTTCAGGAGGGCGACGTCATCCTGTTTCGCTTCAACGTTTGATTGGAAACACGTAGCGTGGCCGTGGCGTGGCCGTAACAACTGACTAGCCCCTTCGTGCTATTAACGATTAGTTCTCAAACCACCACTGAGAGTGGTCGAAACACTCTCTATGGACAGACCACGAAAGAACCAGCCGGCTACCAGGCCGCAATCTCGCCGAGATCGCATCCACGAGCTGGCGCGCCAAATCAAAGCCGGTACGTACGAAATTCCAGCCGAATGGGTGGCCGAGTCCATTCTCACGTGGCGAGGCCGGGCCGGTCGCCGCAACTGAGCCTCTAGCGACAACTACGCTCATCAACCGATGCTGAACTTCATTCGCGGATTCCTGATGGGCTCAGCAGATGTTGTCCCCGGAGTATCGGGTGGCACGGTTGCGCTCATTGTTGGCATCTACCCCCGGCTCATTGACAACGTTCGGAAAGGAGCCGCCGCACTGGGAGCGTTCGTGCGCCTGCGTGTCGCTGAAGGGGTAGACCGGCTGCGGAGCATCGAATGGGGATTCTTGCTTCCCCTGCTTGGCGGCATTGTCTTGGCACTCGTTTCGTTGGCTCGCCTCATTGGGAACCTGTTGGAGGATCATCCGGTTGAGATGTCGGCGTTGTTCTTTGGGCTCGTGTTCGCTTCGATCTTCGTAGCGCGGAAAATGCTCACCCACTGGGAGCCGATCCATCTCGCGACGTTCCTGGTGGTTGCCGGCGTCGCCTTCGTGGTGCTCGGGTGGCGTTCCGGGGAGGCCGAGGATCCGGCCACGTGGATCTTTTTTGTTGCCGGGGCCGTAGCAATCTGCGCCATGATCCTGCCGGGGGTGTCCGGTTCCTTTCTCCTGCTCGTGCTCGGCATGTACGAAGCCGTGCTCGGTGCGGTCAACGATCGTGACCTCGTGGTGTTGGCCGTGTTCGTTAGCGGGGCCGTGATCGGCCTTGCCGTGTTCTCGTCGGTCCTGTACTGGGCACTCGATTCCCACCACGATCTTGTCATGGCAGCGGTTACCGGGCTGCTTGTCGGGTCGCTTCGAGTTTTGTGGCCGTGGCCGAATGGGATCGAAGGACCGGAGTTGTCGCTACCCACCGCAGACGAGTTCGCAGCACCATTCCTGCTGGCTGTGGTCGGCGGAGGCCTCGTGTTCCTCATCACCCGCCTCGGGACCCGGCCTACTGCCAGGGTTGAATGATGCGGGCCGTCGTACAGCGGGTGTCGCGAGCGTCGGTATCTGTCGGTGCGACCGTTGTTGGCGAGATCGGGTGGGGGCTTGTTGTGCTCCTCGGCATCGGGGACCAGGACACTGAAGCCGACGCCGACGCTATGGCCGACAAGCTGGCCGGGCTCCGCATATTGGCCGACAACGCGGGAAAGATGAATCTCTCTGTCGTAGACCTTGGGGGAGAGGTCCTGGTAATCAGTCAGTTCACACTGTATGGAGATGTGCGGAAGGGCCGCCGGCCCTCCTTCGTCCATGCAGCCGACTCCGAGCAGGCGGATCCGCTTGTGCGGCGAGTCGCCGATGGAGTAGCCGCCCACGGCGTCACAGTCGCGACCGGCGAGTTTGGAGCTCATATGGAGGTGGATCTCGTCAACAACGGTCCGGTCACGGTCGTCATTGAGACTGCCGATGGCCGGATTCGCTAGGAACCGGGCTCAGCCTCCTCCATCCGTGACGAAATCAATGAGGCGTTCAACCGCGTTCACGAGCGGTGTCTCGATGTCGGTGTAGGAGGTGACCGATCCCAGGACGTCCGCCCAAAACCGTCTCGTGTTGTCTTGGAAGCCGAGTGCGGCTACTACTCCTTCTTTCCAGGGCCTGCCACGTGGCACCGTCGGCCAGGATTTGATGCCGATTGCGCTCGGTTTGATGGCTTCCCAGATATCGACGTAGGGATGGCCGGTGATCAGCACGTCGACATCCCTCACTTGTGAGGCGATCCGTGACTCCTTGGAACCGTCGACAAGGTGGTCGAGCAACACGCCGAGGCGCCGGTTGGGACGCGGTCCGAACTCTCGTACTGCCGCCGCCAGCTCGTCGGCTCCGTGGAGCGGTTCCACCACGATGGCCTCTGCCCGCAGATCGTCTCCCCAGATCTTCTCGATGAGCTCGGCATCGTGAATGCCTTCCACCCAAATCCGGCTCGCCCTGGCAACCTTGGCTCGAGACGAGTCGGCCGTGATGGATCCCGAAGCGGTGTACTCCACGGAGCGGTTGGTGGTGGGCTTGGGGGCCTGTAACGAGACGCGTATCCCGTCGTGCTCGAAGAACCCATCGACCGGCGCAAACTCGTGTTTCTCTCCGGACGCGTCCTCGAGGATGATCCGGGCGCCCTTGGTGAAAGCAACGACTTGGCCAACGACGTTGGTCGACCGGTGTGTGAGCACAAGTCCGATCACGACCTCGATCGGCCGAGGAATGGCGGCCTTCTTGTCGGCGTCGATGATGTCAGAAGCGGCCCAGCGGTTGAAGTCCGGCATGGGAATGACAGTACCGGCAGTCGGGTACAGGGCCCCGCTTTTGGGCCAACTAGCGTTGGGAACATGCTGATCGCCCTCACTCGACCAACCGGCGAGGAGCTGGCCGACTGCGAACTCACCCACATCGGCAGGACTCCCATCGATACGGATCGGGCGTCGGCTCAGCACGAAGATTATCTCGACGTCCTGAGATCGTTAGACGTGCGGGTAGTCGAGCTGCCCCGCCTCCCCGGCTACCCGGATGCCGTGTTTGTCGAGGACACGGCCCTGGTTCTGCCGGAAGTGGCGATTCTGCTCCGCCCGGGAGCCGAGTCGCGATGGGGAGAGGTGTCGTCGGTTGCAAGCGCTCTCGCCGACTATCGGCAGTGTCTCACGATGAATGCACCGGCCACACTTGATGGCGGCGATGTGATCATGTTCGGCAGTCGCGTCCTGGTTGGGGAATCGACCCGTTCCAACCACCTGGGCATCAGGGCGCTGGCCGAGTTGCTGGCCCCGTTCCCGTACTCGGTAGAAAGTGTGCCGGTCGTTGGCGTGCTTCACCTCAAATCGGCTGCGACGGTCGTTGACGAGGAGACGCTCATCGCCTCGGCCGCGTCCGTCGACCTGAGCCTTCTCGACGCCAAGGTGCTTGACGTGCCAGACGACGAGCCCCAAGGTGCCAACGTGGTGCGCATCGGTTCCACGCTGATGGCGGACGCCTCGGCGCCGGCAACGATCTCGATGCTCGAAGGCCTCGGCCATACAGTCGCCCCGGTACGCGTCGACGAGTTCGCAAAAGCCGAAGGCGCCATCAGCTGCAAGGGTGTCATCTTCGAGACGTAGCCGATTCGTTCGATTGGCCCGCAGTATCTTGGCCCGCGGTGTTGCGGCTCGTCAAACGGCATCGTTTGCCTTCGAAGGCGAAGGTTTCATGGCTATTGCGGAAGGTGTTGGCCGCATCATTAACGGCGACGATCATCAATCATCGGTTGCGTTAGAGGTACCTGACGAGCCCGCGGTGGACACTGTTGGTGCCGCCCGGGTATCTGTCGATGACGCGGCGGTCGAGATCGCTGCCACGAAGTGGCGGTCCTGGCCCAGCGACGCATTACGCCAGATCGGAAGGTCTTCTGCCCCTGATCTCGCTCCGAGCGAATGGTGGACACCGGACTCTCAAAGATCCGAACTCGCCGACGATGACCGCGGAGACTCTGGCGAGCCAACAGTTGC
>JAUXJL010000299.1 GCA_030624805.1 Acidimicrobiia bacterium | reverse complement strand
CACGATCCCGGCGACTTCGGGCGTGCTGACATGGGCGATGGTGGCCCTCACCCGGTGGCGAGCGGCCAGCACGGCGGCCACTGCCACCGCCACTTCCTCGGCTCGCCGGTTGCGCCACTCGATGAGGAGACCATTGTCTGTCCGGCCCTGCTCCTTGAGCATGGCTTCGGCGGCGGCGGTGATGGTCTCGTCCTCACAATGGATGAGGCACGCTCCGCCAAAGCCGCCGATCGCAGCCATCGCCTCGTCGAGACGGGCGGCGTCGAGGCCGGGGACGCCGTGGGTGGTACATGTGAAGATCTTGAAGAACGTGACTCCCGCACTCCACAACTCGGCGAGCTCGCCCACCCGGTTCGGCCAGGTGTGAGCGGCCAGTCCGAAGTCGACGTTGCTCCGACCCTCGAGATACCCGATCTTGTCGACAAGGTCGGAAGGCTGCCTGATCGGGTGGCTATGCGTGTGCTCGACGATCGTTGTGACCCCGCGGGCGGCGGCAGCCGACGAACCGGTTGGGAAGTCCTCTCGCTCAGAGTCGCCCGGGTCCATGAGATGAACATGGGTATCGACCATCCCGGGCAGGATAAAAAGGCCGGTAGCGTCAATGATCCGATCGGCCGACCGATCCTCGGGACCAACATGGACAACGGTTCCTTCCTCCACGTAGACGTGGGCACGCCGTCGCCCCGAGGCGGTCACGAGTGTTCCGCCCTTGAAGGCGAGCGAACTCACACTAGGTCCTCGAGTACCTGTGTAGCCGAGAGGGGATTCCACCAGGGCGACCCCCCGAGGTCGGCCAGAATGTCGCCGGCGGCGTTATAGCCGGGCCCGCCGGTGAAACTCCCACCGGGGTGCTGGGAGGACCCACAGAGATAGAGCCCGTCAATCGGCGTTCGGTAGCCGGCGAGCGATGGGTGAGGTCGGGAGCTCTCCCAGTTGTCGGGGTGATACGAGCCATGATGGCGGTCACCGAAGCGCATAGACGGTACGCGTTCGGCCGTCTGCGCCGGTGTGTGAGTCGACACCCCCAGGAGGCAATCCTCGAAATCGGGGGCGTAACGAGCATAGGTCGCAGTCACGGCCCGAAGCCGTTCCTCGGTGGCGGCGGCATCCCATGTGGCGAAGTCAGAATCTGGCGACGATGACACGAAGTGCCAGCCAAACGAGGTGTGATGACCGGGGGGCGCCTGCGCCGGGTCGTGGATGGTGGGGAAACTCCCGTGGAGGGCTCCCACCTCGGAGAGCCGCTTGTGGCGTATCGCCTCCATATCGCGCACGAGGTCATCACTCGACTCATATCCGACCGCCAGGTTGAGAGCCCGCGGCAAGTCGGGAGCCGTTGCTTCGGCGGTGAAGCGCGGCAATCGCGAGAGGGCGTAGTGGACGCCGAATAGTGCCTCAGGATTCCAGTCGTACTCATCGAGCTCGTCCGCCAGCGAGCTATCGAGATGTTCTCGACCAACCATATCCAGCATGGTCATAGGTGCCGGGACCGAGCTGGCGATGAAACGTTCAGCCCGAACCGCCCGGCCATCGGCGAGGGTGACACCTGTGGCCCGGCCGCTCTCGACGTCGATCGACGCCACCTCAGCACCGGTGGCGATCATGCCACCCGTCTCGTACACCACTGCGCCGAGCGCCCGTGCCGCCTGGTAGCTCCCTCCCGCGATGATGCGGCCGTCGTGCGAGTTGGGTAAGGCGAGGGTCACGATATAGCCGGTCCCCGGCACGTCCAGGTTTGGCAGGTAGCCGCGGATCGAGGCATTGAAGCCGACGAGAGCTCGCAGAGGCTCGCTCTCGAAAGCCTCCCGCACCACATCGAGCGCCGACTGTTGTTTGAGTGAGAGATAGCGGCGACCGAGGGCACTTCGGCCCAGCTGCTCCTCTAGCTGGTCGGGTGGGAGGGGGGTCGTGAAGCGAAGCGGCGCTTCCAGGCGGCTGACGATCTCCGAGAACTCCTCGTGGAGCCGCCCATAGGCCTCGGCATCGGTTGGGCTGAGACGGCGGATGGAGTCGAGGCTCGGGCCGAGGTCGCGGTAGGTAACGAGGGCGTCGTCTTCGAACAGGAGCCCGTTCTGGACTTCCGGGTAGACGGCTCGCAGGCCGTATCGATCCAGGTCGAGGTCCTTCCAAATGCGGTAGTCGGGAGTCCACCGAACAAAAAAGGCGTGGAGATTGTGGAGGAACAGCGGAAGTGTGGCTTCATCAGTCGTAACACCTCCTCCTATTTCGGGGCCAGATTCGAGCACCAGGCTACGCACGCCTGCCTTTCCGAGATAGGCAGCCGCCACCAGCGAGTTGTGGCCGCCGCCCACGAAGATCCCGTCCACTGAATCCGGCAACCGTATCTCGGTCATCCCGTCCTCCAATCCAATGCGCCCCGACCCACCAGGGTGCCGGCTTCGAGGTGGGCGTGTAGTCCGAGCAACCCATCAGCTGTTGCCACCTGGCCGATCACAGGCTGAATTGCCCCTGAGGCAACGAGCTCGCCAGCTGCCGCCACCTCCTCCTTGCTCGCATATCTCGAGCCGATCAGGCTGATCTCACGAAACACCAGGAAGCGGGGATCAACACTGATCAACCGGTCCCGGAAGGTGGTGAGTACCACAAGACGTCCGCCGGTATCGAGCGCCTCCACAGACCAGGCAAGCGACGTGGCGGAGCCAACCAGGTCGACCACAACGGTCGGACGCCCCCGATCGAAAAGCTCGGAAGGGTCAAGCGACGAGAAGTCCTCCGAACGCACCGCCCGGACGTCGAGCTCGGCCAAGCGTGCCAGCTTGTGCTCATCTATGTCAAGCCCGACAACCT
>JAUXJL010000191.1 GCA_030624805.1 Acidimicrobiia bacterium | reverse complement strand
GGCGACCCTTTATTTGGGCCACAACTCTTGTGCCGAACCTACACGTCGGCAACACTGTGTGCGGTCCGAAGTTTCCACTGCGCGTGGCGAGTCTCGAGGTGTCATTGTCGGTCGGCGTGTGCGGGGCTGACTGGTACTGAGGGCGGCGGACGGCGAGCCGCCCCCCGAGCTGGCTGGGGCTGGCTATCGTCAGCGGGTCATGAACAACGTCGACGAAGTTCTCGAACAACTGGCCGCCCAGCGCTACGTCGCCGAGCGATCGCTCGGCGTTGCCGTGCACCTAGCCCTCGAAATGGGCAAACCGCTCTTTCTGGAGGGTGAGGCCGGAACCGGCAAGACCGAGGTGGCCAAAGTGCTTGCCTCCATCCTCGATACCCCGCTTATTCGATTGCAGTGCTACGAGGGCCTGGACGTCGGGCACGCCGTCTACGAGTGGGACTATCCCCGCCAAATGCTGGCGATTCGGCTCATCGAGGCGGCCGGCGAAGGTGAGCACGCAGATGTCGCCGACATCATGAGCCGCGATTACCTGGTAGCTCGTCCTCTCCTGCAAGCGGTCGAGGCTACCGCAAATGGCCAGCGCCCGGTTTTGTTGATTGACGAATTGGACCGTGCAGACGAGGAGTTCGAAGCCTATCTCCTGGAGATGCTGAGTGACTTCCAGGTCACGATTCCCGAGATCGGAACCATTGCAGCCGAACATCCGCCGGTGGTGATCTTGACTTCCAACCGGACCCGAGAGATCCACGACGCCCTCAAGCGCCGCTGCATCTATCACTGGATCGACTATCCCGACTTCAACCGTGAGGTGGAGATCGTGCTCCGCAAGATTCCCGATGTGCCAAAAGAGCTGGCCGCCGACCTGGCCCACGCCATGGAAAAGCTCAGGTCAATGGATTTGTTCAAGCCGCCCGGTGTGGCCGAAACCCTTGACTGGGCTGCCGCGCTCGGCGTGCTCGGCACCGCTCGATTATCGCCCGAAGCCGCCGACGACACGCTTGGTGTGATCCTCAAATATCAAGAAGACATCGAACGACTCCGGGCCGGAGGCGTTGAGCAGCTCCTGGCTACCGCCGGATAGGGCGGCCCGCTCTCGTGACCGAGCCTCTCCTACATAACTTGGTTCATTTCACTCGCTATTTGCGGGCGCAAGGCCTGCGGGTGGTCCCCGACACCACGACCGATCTTGTGAACGCGGCCCGAGCCGTCGGACTGGAAGGACGGGGCGACGCCTACCACGCCTTCCGAGCCGTGACCGTGTCGAGGCCCGAAGAGATTCCAATCTTCGACGCTGCGTTCGATTTGTTCTTCGGGACCGGTCACCGGCGCCCTACACCGATAGAACCCATTGAACT
The DNA here is from genome assembly GCA_030624805.1 of Acidimicrobiia bacterium. Classification (GTDB taxonomy): domain Bacteria; phylum Actinomycetota; class Acidimicrobiia; order Spongiisociales; family SHLN01; genus SHLN01. The sequence goes on along the minus strand of JAUXJL010000191.1, from coordinate 3,402 downwards.
CGAGGTGCACCCTCGCGGGCCGCGTGTACAGGTGATCGCCCAGACTACGGTGAGCGCCGATCTCGGCGATGAGGAGCTCTCGGAGGTAAGTGACCAGGTGGGTGCCAGTGCCATCGAGCGTTTGGCGATCCGTGATTTCTCTGACCTGACCAGAGCCGAGCTCACCGAGGTGCAGCGAGTAATTGCACGCATGGTCTGGAGGCCCGCAGACGCGTTCAGCAGACGTTTGGCTCCGTCCTCCAAGGGGAGGCGACCGGATTTGCGCAGGACGTTGCGTGCGATGACCGGCCCGGCCCGGGATCTGATGCCGCTTGCGATGACGGCGCCCAAACCGCGTCGCCGTCCGCTGCTCGTCATCGCCGACGTGAGTGGTTCGATGGAGCGTTATACCGAGATGCTCCTCTACTTCGTGCACGCGGCCCGTGGCCGGCTAGGCAAGGTGGAGGCCTTCGTGTTCTCAACCGGGCTGTCCCGCATCACTCGCGAGTTGCGCCATCGTGACCCCCGAGTGGCACTCTCCCGAGTCGGTTCCGCTGTCCACGATTGGTCGAGCGGAACGTTGATCGGCGACGCCTTCGCCGATTTCAACCGGACGTGGAGTCGGCGAGTCGCCCGGGGAGGGCCGGTGGCGGTGGTGATCTCTGACGGCTGGGATCGAGGCGACCCTGCTGTGCTCCGCCGGGAGTTCGCAGCCTTCTCCCGCAGCGTCCACCGGATCGTATGGCTCAATCCGCTGGCAGGCAGGGAAGGATTCGAGCCGCAAACGAGAGGTATGCAGGCGGTGCTGCCGTTTGTTGACGACTTCATGCCGGTGGGTAACCTCGCCGATCTCACAGCGGTTGTTCGGCTCCTAGAGTCAGTCCCGAAACGCAAGGAGTTGATACGGAGATGAAGGAAGCTCTCGCAACCTACGAGAAATGGAAGGCAGACGGCAAGGGCGTGGCAGTGGCCACAGTGGTACGAGTCCAGGGCTCGGCTCCTCGGCCCGAAGGAGCGAAATTCCTCGTCTCCTCGGCCGGTGACATGGAAGGCTCGGTCTCGGGCGGCTGTGTGGAAAACGACGTGTTCCTGCACGCTCAGGAAGTTCTCGAATCCGGCGAGCCTCGGCTTGTGACCTACGGGATCGCCGATGAGGACGCCTTCGAAGTCGGACTTGCCTGTGGCGGCACGATCCAGGTGCTCGTTGAACAGTGGTAACCGAAGCGATTAACCGGCTGATTTCCGACGAGCGGCTTGGCGCCCTCGCGACGGTTGTGGCGGGCCCTGATGTGGGCGCCAAAGCGGTGGTCGACTTCGATTCGGGGTATGTGGCCGGCGGACTGCCGGGCGATGTCGCAAACGATGTCCTGACCGACGCCAAGGCGCTCATGGAACACGAGCAGAACCGCACGCTGGCATATGGCGACACCGAGGTGTTCATCGAGACGGTGGCCCCACTTCCACACCTGGTTGTGTTCGGTGCGGTCCACGTCGCTCAGCCGCTTTCGACCATCGCACGGGAGCTGGGCTTCCATGTAACGGTGAGCGATGCCCGGGCCGCTTTCACCACCGAGGAGCGGTTTCCGGATGCTGATCGGGTGTTAGTCGGGTGGCCGGACGATCTCAAGGACCAGATCGACCTCGACCGCCGCACATATGTGGTGCTGCTCAGTCACGATTCCCGATTTGAGGATCCCGTGCTTCCCTGGGTACTCGAGAGCCCGGTCAAATACATCGGGGCAATGGGCTCTCGCAAGACGTCTGCCAAACGAGTCGACAAGCTCACGGCATTGGGCTACTCCGAAGAGCAAATTGGGCGCATCCACGGTCCCGTGGGCCTCGATATTGGAGCCGAACAACCGGCCGAGACGGCCATATCAATTCTGGCCGAGATGATCCAAGTCCGATATGGGTCGGGGACCGGAGAGTCGCTCGTCGGGACCTCGCGCCGAATTCACGCCCAGCGAACCGAGGACGAAGGCGACGGTTGAGCTCGGCCGCGCGGTTTTCCTCGCGAGGCTGCCCCGGGGACGACGTGGTTGTGCGACTACTATGAGTGGTGGCAAGCTCGGGCCGGTAGGAAAGGCACTCGGTGAGCACAAACCAGGTCGAATCAGAGGTTGGCGTGTCGAGGCCCACGACCGTGGCCGGCCGTTTCAACTGGTGGGCGGGTAAACAACCGGACGCGCCGGCCCTTGTACTCGAGAGTGGTGAGACTCTCAGCTTCGCCGATCTTCTGGATCAGGCCGACCGGATCGCCGTCTACCTTTCGAACCAACCCGGCTCGTCCGATCAACCCGTCGCGTTCTTCACAAGTAATCCTCGCTGGGTGGTGCCGGCCATGCTGGGTGCGTTCAAGGCCGGATTGCCGTTCGTGCCGGTCGATCCGGGGGACGCTCCGAATCGATTGCGGCGGGTGCTGAGCCATTCCCAGGCACGGTTGATCCTGACTAGTGACGACGGGGCTCTGGTCGCCGAGGGCTTGGCCGGCCCAGACATCCCGGTTGTGGACCTCGAGTCGGTGTGCTCCTCGAGACCAGACCTTGATATCAAGCACCTAGACGAAGAGCTGGGCGGGCCGGCCTTCATCCTGTACACATCGGGCTCAACCGGACTGCCGAAAGGTGTGGTTCATACGCAGGCCAGTGTTCTGCGAAAGGCCCGGCTTGTCGAGAAATATCTGGGAGTCGGACCTGGTGACACGATTTCGTTGCTGTTTTCCCCGGCCGTCGGTCCGGGCGCGTCGGACATCTTCGGTGCGATCTTGAACGGTGCCGCGGTGGCGGCATACGATCTTCGTCGACGCGGCCTCGTGCCTCTGGCCGGCTGGCTCCGCGACACCGGGGTGACGATTCTGCATACGATTCCAACGGTTCTGCGTCGGATCGTTGAGACAGTGCAGCCGCACGAGCGGCTCCCGGCGTTGCGGGCGCTGATACTTGCCGGGGAGGAGCTCTCTCGCGCAGATCTCGAGTCGGTTTGGCCGCTCATGTCGTCCGATCCGAGAGTCTGGTACCGCCTGTCATCGGCAGAGACCGGCCTGATGGCGTCGACGATTCTGGATTCTCTAGACGACTTTGTCGGGGAGGTGGTGCCGGTCGGTCTTCCTGCCGAGGATGCGGTCATTCGCCTGCTTGGCGAGGACGGCGCCGAGGTATCCGTGGGTCAGATCGGCGAAATCACAGTGGCCGGTGACCATCTCGCCGGCGGGTATTGGCGGGACGAGGCATTGACGGCAGTCAAATTCAGTCACCACGACGGCATGCGGGTGTTCCACACCGGTGACCTGGCGAGACGGGATGACGAGGGGCGCCTACACTTTCTCAACCGGTTGGGGGGCCGCTTGAAACTAGCGGGTTACACCATTGAGATCGGTGAGGTGGAGCGAGCGCTGTTTGAGACAGGTCGGTTTCGAGAACTGGC
>JAUXJL010000232.1 GCA_030624805.1 Acidimicrobiia bacterium | reverse complement strand
TTCACCTCCGACGTGTGGGCACCCAGCGGGAACCCGACGACGGTGCCGACTGCCACACTCGTTCCTTTGAGGCGCTGGGCGGCGTGTTTGACCCAAGAGGGATTGATCATGACAGATGCGAATTGGAACTCGACCGCTTCATCGCATATCTGGTCGATCTGGGCTTCGGTGGCCTCTGGCTTCAGGAGCGTGTGATCGATGTATCGGTGCAGGTCGGCAGGCACTTCGGCCGCCCGGCCCGCGAAGGTGACGCGGCTCGCCCCGTTGGCCACAATCGCCCGGACTTTCTCGGAGGAGTGAACTGCGCAATCGTCGCCCGTGCAGTCGTCGTCTGCTCCGAGCGCAGAAATGACCTCACGGGTTACCGCCTCGATGAGGGCGTCCCGGTCGGTCACGGGTGGGCCCGATAGGTGTGCTCGATGTCGGTGATCTTGTCGACCCGGCGGGCATGGCGCCCTTCACCCCAGGGGGTTGCCAGCCAGGTCTCGACGATCTGCCAGGCGAGGGTATCTCCAATCAACCCGGCTCCGAGCGTCAGGACGTTTGCGTGATTGTGCTCCCGGCTGTTGCGAGCTGAGGAAATGTCATAACACAGGGCCGCCCGTACACCGGGCAGCTTGTTCGCCACCATTGCCGAACCGATACCTGCTCCATCCACGATGATGCCTGCCCGGCAGGTTCCATCAGACACGAGACGGGCCACGGCGTGCGCGTAGTCCGGGTAGTCGACTGATTCGGAGGTGTGGGTGCCGCAATCGTGCACGGAGAAGCCTGACTGCTTCAACTTGAACCCGATCCGTTCCTTGAGGGCGTACCCACCATGATCGGCCCCGATGGCGATTTCGGCGTCGGCAGATTCGGCTGCCGGTGGGTCGGGCTCGACAGCCGCACGGCTGCGGTCCGGCGTGACCGCGGCCAGACCGTCGATGACGTTTGCCACCAGATCTCGGATTTCTCTCTCGGTTGCCATAGCTCGGATGAATCCTAGGAGGCCTGGCGGGCCCTGCCCACTGCAGAATTCGTGTGTGATTCCTAAGCTGAGCCCGTGGCGGATGATCTGTCTTTTGTATTCAACCAGCCCGGCCCCAAACCGGTGTCGGAGCATCGACGCGTCGGAACGGCCCCGACCCGTCCGGTGCCTCACACCGCCGAGCCCCTTGCTGCTGAAATCGACTGGACCACCCTGCGGGAGGCTCACGATCGTACGTCCATTCCCATATCCACGATTCGAAAATGGGCGAAGCGCGGCAAGATTCGCGCCCGGCTCGTGCGGGTCGAAGACCGCGAGGTTCGGCTCGTCGCCTATCAGGACGTCCGTGAGCGTGCCCGGGTGCTCGAGCGGGCCATCACGCCGATTATCGAAGCTGAGGAGGAGACCGTCGTCGATCTCCGCGACCCTGCCGAAATCAAGGTGGCCGGGGGGCCCGCTGAGGAGCAGCAGCTTCCTGTAGAAGCCCGCCCGATCCCGGAAGGTTCGATACTGGTGCCTCAGGACGCATGGGATCGGCTGCTCGGCCAGCTCGGCAACATCCATGAAGCCGGTCAGCAGCTGGCCGACGCCCGGGAGCGGGCGGCCAAAGCTGAGACCGAAGCTGAGTTCTTGAAGGAGCGTGTCCGAGAGATGCGAAAACGGGCCGAGGATGCTGAGCTGGTGCTTCAAGTCCACGACGCTTCCCTAGCGCTTCCCGAGGCTCCGGTGCCACCGGAACCGGTTCTACAGATCGGCTGGCGTCGCTTTCGTGAACGGTGGCTTCAGTAGGTAACGTTGGGCAGCGGAGGGCCATGTGAGCGATCGAGACGCAGGTTGGCTGGCTCTGGCAGCTGGCATTGTCCTTGTGTTGACGGCGACGTTGGCCGATGTCATCGGTTACGGCCCGAGCGAGGACAGCTTCGGGCTCGGCCAGATCATCATCACAATCCTCGGCCTGGCTATCGCCGGCTACGGCACTGCTCGACTGTGGCGCGCCTATAGGAGCGGTAGTTAGGGGTGCTGGTCGAGGTACCGGTCTGAGACGTGGGCGGCGGCGGCACGGTCGAGGAACCACGTAACGTCTGCTGCGCCTTCCATGACCGTCCGGGCCGGGTAGGGAGTCTCTCCTTCGAGAATCTCAGCTACAACTTCGGCCTTCGCTTCCCCGGTTGCAAGAAAGATCACTTCCGCGGCGTGGTGGAGGAGCCGGAATGTGGCGCTCAACCGCCACATCTCCTGATCGGGGACCCAGTTGGCGACATACAAACGATCGGCCTCCTCGAGCGCTTCAGTTCCTGGGAACAAGGAGGCGGTGTGCCCGTCCGTGCCGATGCCGAGGATGACGAGGTCGGCTCGGAACTGTTCGCTTCCAAATAACTCGGCCAGCGTTTGCTCGTAATGATCGGCCGCCTCATGCGGCGATTCGAAGTGGGTCGGGAGCACGTGAAAGGTTGCCTCGATGTCCTCGACGAAGGCCTCGCGGGCCATACGAGCGTTCGAGTCCTCGTGTTCATGGTGGACCCAGCGCTCGTCGCCGAGGAAGACGTGGACTCGTGACCAATCAACTTCTTGTTCCACCAACCGCGTGTACGTGACCCGCGGTGTGCTCCCTCCGGACAGAAAAAGGCTGACCGGCCCGCTATGGCGGTCCATTGCAGCGGCCAGCGACTGGGCGACTGCCGTCGCCGCCAGGTCGGCGAGGGTGTCGGAATCGTCGATTACCCGTATGCGAAGTTCCATGGCGGCAAGGCTAGGTAGGTTGGGGGCGTGCGTCACATCATCTGGGACTGGAATGGCACGCTGTTTGATGACCTTCACCTCACCGTTGAGGCCGTAAATGAGTCACTTGCCAAGTTCAACGTGCCTCCGATCGACTCAGATCGGTATCGGGATCATTACACGAGGCCGGTGGCGCTGTTCTACGAGCGGCTTCTGGACCGTGATATCACGGTGGAGGAGTGGAGGTTGATCGACACCACCTTCCACGATTTCTACCGGCTGGCCCTTCCCCGAGCACAGCTGGCCCGGGACGCCCGCTCTGCGCTCGAGTCGGTGCGAGACAGAGGGTGGAGCCAGTCCATCCTGTCCATGTGGTGGCATGAGGAGCTTGTGCCGTTTGTGACGGGGTACGGACTTGATCCGCTCATGGTTCGAGTCGACGGCAACCGCGGTGATGCTGGGGAGACCAAGCGGGCCCACCTCGAGCGGCACCTGTCGGATCTGGGTGCTGCACATGATGTCATCCTGGTGGTCGGTGACTCGCTTGACGACGCACAAGCCGCGGCCGAAGCCGGCGTCCCGTGTGTCCTATACGACGGAGGGGCCCATCATCGGTCTGAGCTCGAGGCGGCCGGGGTACCCGTTGTCGATACCCTGCTGGCGGCGCTGGATGCCTGAGCGAGTCTCGATCTCATGGGATGGCGGCACCACCTCGGGCCGTTTCGTGGACGCTCCGGGCTCCACCGGGGTGCTTCTGGCGCACGGAGCCGGGGTTGGCCAGGACCACGACTGGATGGTGTACGTGCGCGATGGCCTGGCCGCGGCCGGTATTCCGGTGCTCACCTTCAATTACCCCTACATGGAGGCAGGCCGCAAGGCCCCAAATTCCGCCAGGATTCTGCTTGCTTGCCATGCGGCAGCACTGGCGGCGATGGCCGGGCGGGTCGAGAAGGTCGTGCTGGCCGGGAAGTCAATGGGGGGTCGGATGGGTTCGCACGTGGCCGCCGATACCGAAGCCGCCACCGGAGCGGCGGTGGCCGGGGTTGTGTTCTATGGCTACCCGCTCGTCGGGATCGGCAAGACAGAGCCACGCGATGTCTCGCACCTCGCCCGGGTGAATGTTCCGATGTTGTTTGTGCAGGGGACCAGGGACCGGCTGGCGCCGATCGATCTGATCTCGACGGTTGTCGACTCACTGTCCGAGGCCGATATCCACGTTGTAGAGGACGGCGACCACTCCTTCCGGGTGCTCAAGCGAACGGGGCGCGAGCCGTGGGATGTCATCGACGAGGTCATCTCGGTCACTGCCGACTGGGTGGGTCGGCTCTAGCCGAAATCCTCTTCGAGCTGCTTGACCTTGTTGAGGC
>JAUXJL010000209.1 GCA_030624805.1 Acidimicrobiia bacterium | reverse complement strand
GGGAGTCGCCGTGAGCGCTCTCGAACTCGAAACCGAGATGCTCGAAGTTGTGCAGCTCGATCCGTCCGGTCCTCATGTGGTCGCGATCGGAGGAGGGCACGGCCTAGCCCAGGCCCTGGTTGGCATCCAGTCATACGCTTCTCGTATAGATGCGATTGTGACAGTGGCAGACGACGGCGGATCCTCGGGACGTCTCACCTCGGCTCTGGACATCTTGCCTCCGGGGGACCTTCGGCGGTGTCTGCTGGCGCTCAGTCCCGAGCCGAGCCTATGGACGGAAATGTTCGAGTTCCGGTTTGAGGGGAGTGACGTTGCCGGCCATTCATTGGGGAACCTCATCCTGGCTGCGATGTCCGAGCTGTTCGGTGACTTCGAAACAGCCATCACGATGGCGGAGGACGCACTCGGTTGCGTCGGGCACGTCATCCCAAACTCGCGGAGTTCCCTCCATCTGCAAGCGACTATCGATGGTGGCCTCGTCGACGGCCAGGCGGCCATCGCCGCTACCCGCGGCACGATCAGCGAACTTCGGCTGCTTCCCACCGATGCAACCGTGAATCCACGAGCAGCCCAGGTTGTGGCGGCGGCCGACCAAATCGTGATTGGACCGGGCAGTCTCTTCACCTCTGTGATCTCAGCCCTCCTCGTGCCCGGTCTGGCCGATGCCGTCAACGCCTCGCGAGCGGACGTGGTCTACGCATGCAACCTGACCACCCAGGATGGGGAGTCTCTCGGGATGGGTGCGGTCGACCATGTACGTTCACTGCTGGATTTTGCCGGTGTGAAGACGCCGCTGACTGCTCTGATACACGCGGGCGGACCCCAGTTGGCGCTCGAGGCCGAGTCAGTTGCCGGCGACGAGGAGCAGGTGCTGGCGTTGGGCGTCAAGCCGGTGTTCCGTGACTTGTTGGACCGTAGTTTTTCCTGGCCCCAACACGACCCCTTCCGGCTCGGGAGAGCTTTGGAGGAGCTGTGGAAAGAGTGGAACAGCACGGATTAGCAGGTCGAAGAGCTACCAGTCTCCAGCTACCAGTTCGATCTGACGGACACCACCGCCACGAAGAGGCACTCCTCTCCGTTCGCGTGAGCAATCGAGAGAAAACTGGCGACTGGTAGCTGGCAGCTCGTCACGCGGGCACAAGTTGCGTTGCGAGGTGCTCGATCAGATCCACCACCCGGTTCGAGTAGCCCCACTCGTTGTCATACCAGGCGATGAGCTTCACGAATCGTCCATCCATTACCTGAGTGGCGTTGGCGTCGAAGATCGAGGAGTACGGGTTCCCAATGATGTCGGTGGAAACCAGCGGCTCCTCCGAGTATTGCAAGACACCGTCGAGGGCGCCCTCGGCCGCCGCCCGCATGGCGGCGTTCACATCCTCGACCGTCACGTCCTGTTCGAGCTCGAGGACGAGATCGACGATCGAACCGTCCGGGACGGGCACGCGCATAGCCATGCCATCGAGCTTGCCGGCCAGCTCAGGAAGCACGAGCCCGACCGCTCTGGCGGCCCCAGTCGTGGTTGGAATGATGTTTTCGGTGGCGGCGCGGGCCCGTCGGAGATCCTTGTGGGGGACGTCGGCGAGGCGTTGATCGTTGGTGTAGGCGTGCACCGTCGTCATAACTCCCCGCTTGATACCAAAGGCGTCGTTCATCACCTTGGCCACGGGGGCCAAACAATTGGTCGTGCATGAGGCGTTTGATATCACCTGGTCGTCGGGCTGGAGCGAGTCGGTGTTCACCCCCAGGACAACTGTGGCGTCCACCTCGTCCTTGGCGGGAACGGTCAGAACCACCTTCTTGGCCCCGGCTTCGAGATGTTTGGCGGCGAGCTCTCTCGTCCGGAAAATGCCGGTTGACTCCACCACCACGTCGACCTCGAGGTCGGCCCAGGGCAGCTTGGCCGGTTCCGGCTCCATCAACATCTGGACAGTGTGCCCGCCGGCCGTCATGACACCGTTGGCCACTGACACGTCGCCTTCAAACTGGCCCATCACGGTGTCGTTCTTCAAAAGGTAGGCAAGCACGTCGTCGTCGGCGAGGTCATTGATTGCGACAATCTCGATTCCCGATTCAGGGCGCTCAGCGATGATTCGGAAGACCGCTCGACCTATCCGGCCGAAGCCGTTGATCGCTACTCGGACGTTCACTGTGCCTCCAATTGCTCGATCATCTGTGTGAGAACTTCAATGATGCGCACCGAATAGCCCCAGCCATTGTCGAACCAGACAATCGTCTTGATCATGGTTTTATCCACCACCATGGTGGCAAGGCTGTCGAAATTGCCAGATTGTGATGACCCGATGACATCCGACGAAACGATTGGGTCGTCGACAAACTCAATGATGTCCACGTAACTGGCCGCGATTTCTTTCCGGATCGTCTCGTTGACTTGTTCTCTAGTGGTCGGTGTCCTGACGAACGCCACGAGATCGATGGTGGAGCCGTCGGGAACCGGCACATTGAGGGCCATCGCCGAGAGCTTTCCAGCAAACTCGGGCATTACGGCCGTGATGATCTCCGGCGAGTTGGTTTCAGCCGGGATGATATTCTCTCCGGCGGCTCGACTCGAGCGGAAGCTCGACGTCGGCACATCAGCGAGCCGGGCCATGTTGGTGAAGGCGTGCACGGTGGTGAAGTACGCCCTCTCCAAGCCCCACGCCCCATCGATGATCCGGAGCACGGGAGCGAGGGCATTGGAGGTATTCGATCCGAGTGAGACGACTCCGAGGTCGGGGGTGAGGATGTCGTCGTTCACGCCTCGCAGCAGTATCGGGACATCCCCCGGTTCTTCGGGGGTTGAGGCCAGGATCACTCGTTTTGCGCCGGAGGTTATGTGCCGGGTGCACCACTCCTTCGTACGATACTTGCCGGTGGCTTGAATGACGATATCCACCCCTAGCTCTCCCCAGTCGACGTCGCCGGGTTCGGGGCCGGACACAAACGGGATCGGGGCTCCGTCCACAATGAGGTCGGTCCCGTCAAGTTCGACCGGCTTCGGGAACCGCCCATAGATGGAGTCATATTTCAGGAGATAGGCAAGAGCCGCAGGTTCGGCGGTGTCTGCAATGGCCGCGATCTCCACGTCACCGGCTGCGTCGAGCAGCCGGAAAACATTGCGGCCGATCCGCCCGAAACCCATGAGGCCGACGCGGGCCATGTCTCCTCCTTCGCGTCAAAAGTCGGCGCCAGCCTACCCGGTGGTGGTATCTGTCTCGACGGTGCTCGTGATAACGTTCGAGAGCTTTGGCCGCCTATCTCACCCTCGACGACGCCGACCTTTCGAGTGCCCGGGTTCTCCTTCGATCTGACCTCAACGTGCCGCTCGAAGGCGGCCAGGTTTCCGATGATTTCCGGATCGAGTCGAGTTTGCCGACCATTGAACTGCTCCGTGAGCGTGGAGCCGTTGTCATCGTTGCCAGCCATCTCGGGCGGCCGCAGGGCACAGACCGGTCGCTATCAATGACACCGGTTGGCCAGCGCCTCGGCCAGCTGGGCGGGTTCTCAGTCACCCAGCTTCCCGCCGTGGTCGGTGGGGAAGTGGAAGCCGCCATCGTCGCCGCCAAACCCGGGGATGTGGTCTTGCTCGAGAACACCCGCTTCGAGGCGGGGGAGACCACGAACGATCCTGAACTGGCTGCTGCGCTTGGCCGGCTGGCAGACCTTTTTGTGCTCGACGCCTTCGGTACCGCCCATCGAGCGCATGCTTCCACCGTCGGGGTAGCAACCCACGTGAAATCGGTGGCAGGTCCCCTCCTGGCCGCCGAGGTCGAAGCGCTCGGTGCGTTGCTCGATGATCCGCAACGTCCCTACGTGGTTGTTCTTGGCGGCGCCAAGGTATCGGACAAGCTTGGTGTGATGAAGGCACTCCTCCCCCGAGTCGATGTGATGCTGGTGGGCGGCGGGATGTGTTTCACGCTCCTGGCCGCCGAGGGCTACGACGTTGGCGAGTCACTGCTCGAGAAGGACATGATTGACGAGGTTCGGGACCTTCTCAACTCCGAGTGGGGCTCGCGGGTCACTCTGCCGTCGGACATCGTCGTGGCGGACCGTTTCGCCGAGGACGCCTCCACCCGGGTAGTGGCGGCTACCAAGATGCCCGGCGACGGGTTCGGCCTCGACATCGGCCCTGACTCTGCCGGACTGTTCGCCTCTGTGGTCACCGGTGCCGGAGCAGTTTTTTGGAACGGCCCGATGGGGGTCTTCGAGTGGGAGTCGTTCCGGGCGGGAACCGAGATACTCGCTCGTGCTTTGGCCGCTAGTAGTGCCTTCACCATGGCCGGCGGGGGGGATTCCGTGGCCGCTCTCCGCGCTCTGGGCCTCGAGGACCAGATCTCACATGTGAGCACGGGCGGGGGAGCCGGCCTCAGATTTCTCGAGGGCGATCCGCTCCCCGG
>JAUXJL010000053.1 GCA_030624805.1 Acidimicrobiia bacterium | reverse complement strand
GGGTCATGATCACCATCTACTTCCGATGGTGGGCGGAGGAGCAGCGCTACTCACCGAGCCGTCCCGAACGGGTGCCGGCTAGGCCGCCGCGTTCTGCAAGTTCCGGATCGGAGCCCAGCGCGGATAGGGCTCCTCGAGTCCTCGGGCCGCGGTGATGGCTGCCTTGCCGGCGAAGAAGGTCCACGCTGTCGGCAAACCGATCGCTCCCAAGTAGGGCAGCACAAGCAAGCTGCGCCAAACCTCGGTGCCCGAAGACATGGGCCATGAGATGAGAACGGGAACACCAATCACCACCGTGGCAGCAACGGCCAGCTGGGTCAGAAAATCGGAGGCGGCGTAGACGTGATGGTCGACGAACCGGCCACGAGTGTGCCAGCTTCTCTTGACGGCGATCGGTGCGAGAACGAGGAGCGACAGTACGATGAGTGTTTGCGGGACCGCCACGACCTCACCGGCGGCTCGCACCCATCCGATGCCAATGGTGGTGGCGGCGAGACCGACGCTGCTCGAGGCGAGGTGGGTAGCCGCCGCCCGGTATCGTGCTTGCTCCACCGATGAGCTATCGGCCTATCAGCCCTAAACCTGATGATGGGTGGCACCGTCTTGAACTCTCCGCCCCTCTACTTCTTGTAGGCGACGAACGACGCACCGCCCAGAATGAGCGAAGCGACTACCCCGGCCAGGACGATGGGTCCGGCGGCTCCGATGTCGGCGGATTCCAGCAAGAAAACTCCGAATACGACGACAACCAGGGCTATTGCGGTTAGGGCCATCACCGGGATTGAGATGGCCCGGCGGAGAGCTCCGAAGAACTCGCTTCGGCTCTCCCAGGTGTTCCCCTCTACTCCAACGACGTCGGGGCGCACCATGATGTGGGTGGTCGCTGCCACGGTTGCTCCGAGAGTGGCTCCACCGACCACCAGAGTGACCAGGAACCCGAAGATCGGAATTTCGAGGTTGATCCCGGTTGAGGAACCGAGCCAAGTGGCCGCGAACTGTGCTGCCAGGACGCCGACTATGACTCCCGTCCCGATCCCGTTCAGATAGAGCTGCCCCGGCTTGTCTCCCGAAGTGGCAGCAGGATCGACACTCCGGGGCAGCCAGCGGGTGATGGCGACAGTAAGAGCGCCGGCGATGCCGAACCCGACGGCTGTCAGCAATGAGAACATAAAAAGCGGCGTGAGGCTCCAGTCGCTTTCGAACAGCGTGATATCGCCGAGGCTGATGAGTTCCGGTAGCGCAACCTCCAGGCCGGTGAACTCGAATACCGCGTCGACTCGCGCCGTCCCGTCGTTCAAGCTGTTGGCGGAAACTCGCTCCAACAGCAGGGGTGTCAGCACGATGAGCACACCAACGGCGGCAATCGCACCGGCTACGGCACCGATGATCGTGGTGCGGGAAAGACTCGGGATCGTCGAGTATCCACTACTCGGGATCGTCGAGTCACTCGGGACCGTCGAGTATTCCGTGGTGGTGGCCGGCTCGCTCACGAGGCTGAATACTACTGAGCCACTGGTCTGAGCTCGGAATTGGCGTAAAAGAAGTGAAGGCTGTGCTCAACTGGGTAGATGGCCCGACCGATTGAGAGATAGGGGAAACCAAAGTACCCTGACAGCACGTGGCAACAACCGCGTAAGATATCTTGGGAGACCTGGTGGACATTCGGCCATCGGCAGTAATTGACGGGGTCCAACACCTAAGTCTGGACCAGCACTCGGACAATCGTGGCTATTTCATGGAGACCTTTCGCTCGGCCTGGCTCCCCACCGCCAAATTCATGCAGAACAACATGTCCAAGTCCGAAGCGGGCGTATTACGCGGATTGCATTACCACCGTTCGCAGGAGGACCTGTGGTTCATTCCCTCTGGATTAGCCGAGGTGACGCTGATCGACCTGCGGACCTCATCTCCCTCTTCGATGGCTGTCGAGCAGTTTGAGCTTTCGGGCCCAGCGGCCGTTTACATCCCGATCGGGGTTGGCCATGGGTTCTACGCGCCGGTGGAGACGCTCATGGCCTACATGGTGACGGCTGCCTATGACGGAACCGACGAGCTCGGCGTGCTCTGGAACGACCCGGATCTTGGGATCAAATGGCCGGTGGAAAGCCCCTCCCTTTCCGACCGCGACCTCACCGCCAGCAAGTGGGCCGACGTACCCGCCGACCTCCGACCGTCATGACCCGCCGCTACCTGGTCACCGGAGGTGCCGGGTTCATCGGCTCAAACTTCATTCGCCGGATCCTCGATAGCGAGCCCGATGCCGAGGTCACAAATCTCGACCTGCTCACTTATGCCGGTGTCAAGGCAACCGTCAATGAGCTCGATACCGCTGACCGGCACACGTTCGTTATGGGGGACATCCGTGATGAGACACTTGTCGACAAACTCGTTTCGGGCCACGACGTGGTAGTCAACTTCGCGGCAGAGAGTCACGTCGATCGGTCAATCGATGGTCCTTCTGTGTTCTTGGAGACAAATGTCGTCGGTACCGGCGTGCTGATCGATGCCGCCCGCCGTCATGAAGTTCCCCGCTTCATACAGGTATCCACCGACGAGGTATACGGATCCATCGCGGAGGGTTTCGCTACCGAGCACGATGCGCTCAACCCATCGTCGCCATACTCAGCCTCCAAGGCGGGGAGCGACCTTCTGGTTGGCTCGTACGCGGTCACTTTTGACTATCCGGCCATCATTACCCGCTGCACCAACAACTATGGGCCTTATCAGTTCCCGGAGAAAGTGATCCCGTTGTTCGTCACCAATCTCTTCGAGGACCGTCCCGTCCCTCTCTACGGCGACGGTCTCAACGAGCGAGATTGGTTGTATGTGGACGACCACTGCTCGGCAATCCACATGTTGGTTGACGAGGGCATGCCCGGCGAGGTCTACAACATCGGTGCCAATGCCCAGGTCACAAATCGTGAGCTCACCCACAAGATTCTTGATCTGCTTGACAAGGACGAAAGTCTCATCGAGCCGGTCACCGACCGGCTCGGCCACGACCGCCGCTACGCGGTGGATTCCAGCAAGATCAGAGCGCTCGGCTGGGAGCCGGCCGGCGGTCTCGATGATCGCCTCAGCCACACCATCGATTGGTACCGCTCCCGACAAGACTGGTGGCGGCCACTGCGGGCGATCCAATGAAGGGTGTCGTGCTGGCGGGTGGTGCGGGCAGCCGGCTGCGGCCGATCACCTTTGCCATGTCCAAGCAGCTGGTGCCTGTGGCTAACCAGCCGATCTTGTTTTACGGTCTTCACGACCTGGCCGAGGCGGGCATCACCGACGTTGCGATCATCATTTCTCCCGAGACCGGTCAAGAGATCCGTGACGCCGTAGGAGACGGATCCCGATTCGGCATTACCCCTGAGTACATTCTCCAGGAAAGCCCCGACGGGTTGGCCCACGCCCTCGGACTCGCCATGCCGTACGTCGATGGGGACTCGGTGCTGATGTATCTGGGTGACAACCTGGTCCGGCAGGGCGTGGCGGACATTGTGAAAGACTTCGAGGAACATCAGCCAAATGCTCAGATCCTGCTGGCCGAAGTGCCCAACCCGAGTTCCTTCGGGGTCGCCCAGCTCGATGAGAACGGAGCTGTGTATCGACTGCTCGAGAAGCCGGAGGATCCGCCCACCAACCTTGCTCTCGTCGGCGTGTACCTGTTTGACTCGACGGTGAATGAAGCGCTGGCCGCCATCCAACCTTCCGATCGAGGCGAGCTCGAAATCACCGACGCCATCCAGTACATGATCGACTCCGGTCGTGAGGTGCGGGCGTCCATGATCGGCGGCTGGTGGAAGGACACCGGCAAGAAGGAAGACCTGCTTCATGCCAGTGAACTTGTTCTCGAGAACCTCCGAACCTCCCTGAAGGGTGAAGTCATTGATTGTCGTCTCCGCGGTGAAATCCAAGTCGGCGTTGGGTCCAAGCTGGTGGATTGCGACATCATTGGGCCGGTTGTGATCGGTACCGGGGTGGAGATCGAGCGCTCCACCATCGGCCCAAACACCACCATTGGCAACGGATGTCGTATCACAGACGCTGTGGTGCGTAAGTCCATCCTCATGGAAGAAGTCGAACTGGCTCACTGGCGGTTGCAGGATTCGCTAATCGGCCGTCGGGCGTCGATCGGGGGATCGGCCCCGCCCGCCTTTGTGGAGTTGACTGTTGGCGAACGATCCGAAATCATCGCATGATTCTGATCATTGGCACCGGCGGACAGCTCGGCACTTCCTTCTCGAATCTGCTTGGCCCTAGTGGGCGATCCCTGGGTTTGGATGAGCTCGACCTGGCTGATTTCGGCAGCATCCGAACTGTTCTCGATCGGTTCACTCCCGATGCGGTCATCAATTGTGCGGGTCATACCGCCGTCGATCTCGCCGAGCAGCAGGCCGAACTTGCCTACCTGCTCAACGCTTCGGCGGTTGGTGAGATGGCGCGCTGGTCCGCGGCCCGTTCGGTCCCCTTCGTAAGTTTCTCCACCGACTATGTGTTCGACGGCCTCAAACGCTCGCCCTATGTGGAATCCGATGTTGCCCATCCAACCAACACCTACGGCAACACAAAACGAGCGGGCGAAGTCGAAGGCTTCGATGCCTATCCCGCCATGCTGCTTATCCGTAGTTCGTGGCTGGTGTCCGGCACATGTCCCAACTTCGGGGCCACCGTGCTGCGGAGTGCGCGGGAGGGACCTATGCGGGTGGTCGACGATCAAGTGGGTGTCCCCAACATCGCCGATGACCTCGCCACCGCCACACTCGAAGCCCTCAACCAACAATTGACAGGAATCTTGCACCTCTCGAGTGCTCCGGAGACGACCTGGTTCGGATTTGCCCGTCGGATTGTTGAGCTGGCAGACATGGATCCCGAGCTTGTGCAACCGATCTCTACTGAGGAGTACGGCATCGGAGCACCCCGCCCCGCCTACAGCGTCCTCACTTCCGAACGGGACACCGGGATTGAATTGCCGACATGGAAGGGTTCACTGCCCTCCGTCGTCAAAGAGATGCTCGCCTGGGTTTAGTCGCGGTGGGCCCGGCCGGTGACCGTTTCAGCCGGCGCAGGAATTGGGTGAATAAATGCCGGTTACTTCCCCGGCGGCATCGCTCGAGGTGACCGGGCCCCAGATGAGCAGCGAGCCGTCGCCACCTCGCACCTGGAACACCAGGCCGGTGCTCTCGTCGTTCAGGTAGCTCACCCGGATGTACGCAGTTTCGAGCTGCCGGATACTGTCGCCGACTCCAACTCCGCTGATCGTGCGGACGGCCGGGTACCGGAACGTGTCGTACGTGGCGTCGAGGCGGTACCCGACGAAACTCATTGGCCCTTCGTCAGTCTCGGCCCCGATGACGACCAGACGGCCCCAGCGAACCGTTTGGATGACATCTCCCGGGCAGGTCCCGAACTCGCCATTGGAGATGCCGGGCCTGCCGACTTCAGATGCTTCATCCAGGCTGGCCCCGAGCCGTCCCAGCACCGCGTTGAAATCTTCACCGAAAGCAAAGGGCTCCAATCCGAACGCTCCCAGTCGAATCTGGCTGAGCGGGATGGGTTGACCCGATGGGATCACTTCTAATGGCGGGAGGGTCGTGGTGGTTGGAGGCAGCGTCGTCGTGGTGGCGGTCGTCGTCGGAGGTGTGGGCAGGGTCGGAACCGTGGTGGGAGCGGTGCTCTCGGCCGTGATACCGAGCACCTCCGGCTCGTCGTCGCTCGTTCCGAAAAGTCTGGTCAGACCGAATCCTGCGATGAGGGCGATGACCAAGGCGACGATGGCCGTTGGCCAAAGCTCGCGAGGGCGCGCTCTGGCTGGCAGCGGCATCGCGAGGGGGTCGTCGGACTCGGCTTCGGACCAGAGGGGGTTGGCGAGCTCAGGCTCGAGCAGCTTGCGATAGACGGCCGGCGCGGCCAGCAGACTGTCGGTGGCGAGCTCGGCGTCTTCGTACCGGGACACGTAGGCGCCGGTCGGGGCGCGATCACCCAATTCATGGCCGCAGGAAGGACATGACGAGGAATCGGCGCCGAGGGCGCCGGCGCAGATTGGACACCGGTCACTCATGATTGGTGGAGGGATGTTATCGAGTTTTCGCGACCTTGCGAAGTTCCTGGCAGTTTGCTTTGCAACATCCTACGAAGGACGGGAACGCTTCGCGTTCCTTGGGAGTTGGGCAACCCGAAAGGTTGCCCCCCAACCCCGTCTCCCGCGAATCCGGGAACGCTTCGCGTTCCGGGAACGGGCGTGCTCAATTCTCGAGTTGGGCCTTGAGAACCTTTGGGTCGGTGGTAGGAGCTTGACATGCGAAACGCTGGCACACGTAGGCGAGGGCGTCACCGTGGTGTGGCAGCCGACCCTCGAGAAGGGGAATAGCGCTCTCGGCATCGCCGGCGGAGATTGCCAGGACGGCGCCGGGCCGGTACCTGCTCCAGAAGGCCTCGGTTAGGGAGTCGGCGTTGTGGCCGACGATGGCCACTTCTCGGGGCGGTGCCTGCCAGGAGTGGGCGACGGCCAGGAGGTGCCCGACTGCAGATGGGTATTGATCGGCCAGCTGGGCACCGGCCCGGAGGGCGGCCTCGGCCCGGTCGAAAAGCTGGGGATCGCCGGTGAACAGAGCTGCGACAAGCAAGGCCTCGGCGGCGAGTGAGTTCCCCGATGGTGATGGATTGTCCATCAAATCCTGCGGACGAGTGATGAGGGAATCGGCATCGTGGGCAGTGGAGAAGAACTGAGTCTCGTCCCAGAACAGATCCTGCATTTCTGTGACCAGCTCGAGCCCGGCCGCCCACCATTCTTCCTCCCCGGTGGCTTGATACAGTCCGAACAAGCCAAGGGTATAGGCCGCGTAATCGTCGAGAAAGCCGGGGATGTTTGCTCTTCCCGCACGGAAAGAGCGCAGGAGCCGCCCATCCGGTCGACGGAGCTGTTGTAGCACGAACCTGGCGTTGGCTCGTCCCGCCTCGAGGTATCGACTCTCTCCGAGGACGGCCCCAGCCTCGGCGAGGGCACGGAGCGCCAGCCCGTTCCAGGCAGTGACCACTTTGTCGTCGAGTCCGGGTCTGACCCGCCGATTTCGGATATCGAGCAGGCGCTCCTTGGCAGCGCCGACTGCCGCCCTCAGCCACTCGACGGCAACGCCGTGCTCCTCCGCCACGTCCGTAACGGGCCGGGCGGCGTGGAGGATGTTGGTGCCCTCGAAGTTTCCCTGTTTGGTTACTCCGAGGACGGCCGCCACCGGAGCTGCCGCGTCGCGGCCCACGATGTCGGTGAACTCGTCGTACTCGAACACGTAGAACTTGCCTTCGACCCCCTCGCTGTCTGCGTCCTCGGCCGACGCCAGGCCACCGTCGGGCAGTGCCAGGTCGGTCAGCATGTAGTCGAGGGTCTGGCGGGCGACCTGGAAGTAGTCGGGGTTGTCGAGCTCTTGGCCTGCGCGGAGGTACAGCCGGGCGAGAAGCGCATTGTCATAGAGCATCTTTTCGAAGTGGGGGATCAGCCAAACCCGATCGGTGGCGTATCGAGCGAACCCGCCACCGAGGTGGTCGTAGATGCCCCCGGCGGCCATTCGGTCGAGCGTGAGCGTGAGGGCTTCATCGGCTTCCGATGCCCACGGCTCGGAGTGGACCCGGAGCAGAAACTCGAGTCCCGGCACCTGTGGGAATTTGGGCGCCCCTCCGAAACCTCCGTATTCGCCATCCAGTGAGCCGATCAAGCGCTCGTAGGCAGATGACAGCTGGGCGGAGGTGATCGACTCCTCACCCGGGGAAATGTGCTGTGACACGGCGGCGACTAGCTGATCCGATTGGGCCTCGATGTCGTCGCGGCGGGTGCGCCAGGCGTCGGCCACACTTTCGAGTACCTGTCGAAACGATGGCATTCCGCCCCGCCCCTCTTTGGGAAAGTAGGTTCCGGCGAAGAAGGGTTTCCCGTCTGAGGTCATGAAGACCGTCATGGGCCAGCCGCCCTGTCCGTTCATCGTCTGAACCGCCGACATGTAGATGCCGTCGACGTCGGGGCGCTCCTCCCGGTCCACCTTTATGTTCACGAACAGCTCGTTCATGACGGCGGCTGTTTCGGGATCCTCGAACGACTCATGGGCCATGACATGGCACCAGTGGCAGGCCGAGTAACCGACGGATAAGAGAACCGGCTTGTCGAGCTCGGCCGCGGTCTCAAATGCCTCATCGCCCCACGGGAACCAATCCACCGGGTTGTCCTGATGTTGCAACAGGTAGGGGCTGGTTGTGGACGCAAGGCGATTCGGCATGGGCGGAAAGGTAGCATTCCCTTCCCGACTTCCCCACCCTGCGGCGAGGGAGGTGCATTCTGTGAAATCATCAATCCTATGGAAACCGCAAGAACGGCCGAAAAAAGGGGCTGAAGGGATGTCGAATACGAGAAAGTGATGTTTTTCCGGTAATTGGGGGGTTCTCAAAGACCAGATTCTGTGTCATATTGATTCGCCTGGGCCTTAGTGCCCAGTCGGGAGCATCACTGAGGAGGAACGCCATTTATGGCAACGACAGCGAGTAGGCCGCGCGCACGCGGCCCCAACAAACTCATGGACGAGCGCGGTCGTTTGACTACCGACCTCGTAAGCCAGTACCTGACCGCTATCGGCGAATACGACCTCCTAACCGCCGAGATGGAGGTTGAGTTCGCTCAGAAGATCGAAGCCGGCCAGGACGCAGCCGAACGCCTGAAAAAGATGGACTACAACTCCAAAAAGGAAGAATTCGACCTGCGGCGCCATGCCCGCCAGGGTCGCCATGCCAAGGACGCATTCCTGACCGCCAACCTCCGTCTTGTGGTTGCCAATGCTCGTCGCTACGCCAATACGTCTGGCATCGACTTTCTCGACCTCATCCAGGAAGGCAACCTCGGACTGATTCGCGCCGTCGAAAAGTTCGATTGGCGCAAGGGCTTCAAGTTCTCGACCTACGCCACCTGGTGGATCCGTCAGGCCATCACCCGAGCCATCGCCGACAAGTCCCGCACGGTGCGCATACCCGTCCACCTGCACGACACGCTGGCCGCGGTGCGAGCGGCCCAGGCGAGCCTCAAGGCCGAACTGGGGCGCGACCCCAGGCCCGAGGAGATCGCCGAGGAAGCCGGGGTCACCGTCGACAAGGTGGAGCTAGCCCTTGGTGTGGCTGATACCGTCTCGCTCGAACAGCCGGTCGGAGAAGACGGTGCACAGCTTGGCGACTTCATCGAGGACGACGACGCCGTCGACCCTGTTCGAGTCACCGAGGAGATGGACATTGCCAACAGCCTCCGCAAGTCCATTGAGCGCCTGCCCGATCGCGAGGGCCGCATCCTTGGCCTCCGATACGGATTTCTCGACGGAGTCCCGCGAACTTTGGAGGAGATCGGAGAAGAGTTCAATCTCACTCGCGAGCGGATTCGACAGCTCGAAAAGTTGGCGTTGTGTCGGCTTCGACACCCATCGTTCGGGATCCGCGAGCAGGATCTCGTTTAGGCCCACCCCTGGCGTCGGCGCTCGTTTGTCCGGTTGTTGGGAGTAGCCTTCCGAGAAGCGGGAAGTGAGGGGACGCGTGAATCTCGAAGCCCTGGTAGGCGGTGGTGCAGAAGTTGTTGGACCGGAGGCAACGTTGCGGGAGGTCGGTCGGTCAATGGTCAAGGCCGGTGTGGGCAGCGCCGGAGTGGTCGATGGCCACGCCCTGGTCGGCATCATCACCGAGCGGGATATCTTGCGAGGTATCGCAGATGACGTGGACCTAGACTCCGCCCGCGTCTCAGACTTCATGACCCCGGCCCCGGACACGTTCGCCCCCGACGTCGATGTCGAAGAGGCTGCTTCCTGGCTC
>JAUXJL010000223.1 GCA_030624805.1 Acidimicrobiia bacterium | reverse complement strand
CCCGGCGCCGACGTGGCCATCTCGGTGACTCCGCCCATACCAACCGTATGGTGGTTGCGTCCCGTCAACAACGCCGCCCGAGTCGGTGAGCACAGCGCCGTGGTGTGAAAGCGATTGTACTTGAGGCCGTTTGCGGCGAGCCGCTCCGCCGTCGGCGTATCACACGGGCCACCGAACGCACTCGACGCCCCGAAACCAACGTCGTCAAACAAAACGACGAGAACGTTCGGAGCTCCCGCGGGTGGCCGCACCGCCGAGATAGGCGGGAAACTCGAAGCCGGGTCCCTAGCGTCGTAGGTGACCAGACCCTCATAGCGCTGGTCGGGAATCGGTAGCACGTCTCGCCGGACCTCATCGTTCTTCACGATCAGACCTCCTCTTCTCGCGTGAGCCCTGCACTCCGGGGGCCGCCCGACTTCGGAGCGCCGCGAGGTTGAAAACGCCGCGGCCCACGTCCGGTGATCATCGCACCGACAGCACCCACGATACACGACCGTTCGGCCCTGCACCTGCCCCCGAACGACAAGCGCATAACCGGCAATATGTTCGCCTCATGGGGAGCGCATGTGTGCCGTTATGGGCGGGTGGCGTGCAGTTCTTCGTGTGTTACCGCCCGCCTGTGCGACAATGAGTGAGGGGGAGCACCACAAAGGGGCCCATTGTGAGGATCCTGCAGGTGGCACCGCCTTGGCTGACTGTGCCACCTTTGCGCTATGGCGGCATCGAGTGGATCGTCAGCGGTCTGGCCGATGGTCTCGTCGATGCCGGACATGACGTTACGTTGCTCGCATCGGGCGGCTCCAAGACCCGGGCACAGCTTGAAACTGTCTTCCACGAGCCGCCCTTTGAGCAGCTCGGGGACGCACGGATCGAGACTATCCAGGCCCTCACCGCCTACCGCCGCCGAAACGACTACGACGTCATCCACGATCACACCGCAGCGGTGGGTCCCGCTCTGGGAGCCCTGACTGTCGGTCCTCCGGTTGTCCATACTCTTCACTTGGCGTGGCTGGATGAGCAGATACGGCTGGCCCGCCTCATTGCACCGCCGGTGAGGCTGGTGGCGATCAGCCATGATCAGGCTGCCCGCGCCCCCGACGACATTCCCATCAGCGCTGTCGTCCACAATGGCGTCCCGGTCGATCGCTATCCGTTCACAACCGATAAGGATGACTATCTGCTCTTTGTCGGTCGCGCCAACCGCGAGAAGGGACCCGAGGTGGCGATCGAAGTGGCCCGCCGCCTTGATCGGCCGCTGGTCATGGCGATGAAGACCAACGAGCGCAGTGAACGCGAGTATTGGCAGGACGTGTTGCAGCCGCTGATCGCCTCAGGTCCCGCCGATGTCGAGCTGGTGCCGAACCCGAACCATGAGCGCAAGGCTGGCCTTATGGCCAGTGCGGCGGTCGTGGTGGTGCCCATCCAGTGGCCGGAGCCGTTTGGAATGGTGATGCCGGAAGCCAACGCCTGCGGCACTCCGGTCGTGGCGTTCGATATGGGGGCTGCGAGGGAAGTCATCGCTGACGGCAAGACTGGGTTCGTGGTTCCTCCCGGCGATGTCAACGCCTTCTGCGCGGCCGTCGACCAAACCAAGGAGCTCCTTCCCATCGACTGTCGAACGCACGTCGTTGAGCGGTTCTCGGTGCAGCGGATGGTCGCCGACTACGAGAAGGTCTACGATGCGGCGTCAATCATCGACCTCCGCACCCCGACCGAGGCCCGCACCCCGATCCCGCGGTCGTTGTAGCCGGGCACGGTAGACCCGTACCATGAGCTCCGTCATCCAGCGAAAGAGCGGTGCGACTATCGTGTGGTCGGATATTGGCAGGGTCCCCTCTCATGCGCGCGGCGAAATCTTCACGATCGCCGGACGGGCGTTCTGTGTCTCGGGACGCAGCGGCAACATCGCCGCACTAGGGCCCCAGGGCTTCTTCAGCAACGACACCCGTTTCCTCTCAGGACTCCGCCTCTTGGTCAACGGTGTCGACCCGGAGGTCGTAGACGCCGCGTCGATCGATGCCGACGAGGCCGTCTTCTTCCTCAGGAGCCGAGCGATCGAACAGGACGAGTACGCCGAACCGGGACTCGTAGTCCGACTGCACCGCTATCAGGGACCCACCCTCCACGAGGACATCATTATCGAGAACCGCACCGGCCGAGTGGTCACCGTGACCGTCGAGCTGCAGGTGAGAGTCGATTTTGCCGACGTGTTCGACGTGCGTCGAGCGGGACCGGCGACAGAAAGCCTGATCGGTGCCCGGCGTACCAACGGCGACCTGGTTTTCAGCTACAGCTCGAACGGGTTCGAGCGGGCGACGGAGATCGCCACCTCCAAGGACGCCGCGACTGAAGGCAACCGCTTGGTGTTTACTCCGCGGCTCGACCCAAACCAACGATGGAAGACTTGTGTGGACATTGTTCCGATCGTCGATGGTTCCCCTATGCCGATCGAGCGGTCATGCACCACCGGTCACCATCCACACGAAGTGACTACCGCTCCCCGCCAGCTTGCTCACCCACCCCGGTTGCGTTCATCCGCCGATGCGCTCGAACACCTGTGGGCCCGCAGCCTCACGGACTTGGCTGCCCTCGAGATCGAGATGGACGGCCATCGCTCCTACGCCGCCGGTATTCCCTGGTTCGTTACGTTGTTCGGTCGCGACAGCATCATCACCTCTATCGAAGCGATGCTGCTCGACCAGGAAGCCGCTCTGGGCACCGCCCAGTTGCTGGCCAACCTGCAGGGCACCAGAACCGACCCGTCGGTATCGGAGGAGCCGGGGAAGATCCTTCACGAGGTTCGCCTTGGAAAGCGAAGTCTCCCCCACGACCGCATGAGCCTCTATTACGGAGCTGTCGATACAACACCGCTGTGGTGCATGCTGCTCAGCAAGCTGCACCGGTGGGGAGCCGATCCCGCTCGGCTGAGAGCCTTGTTGCCCAATCTTCGGGCGGCTGTCGATTGGATCAGGCGCGGGCTCGAGACCGGCGACGGATTCCTCACATATAGAGGCGATGTCACCCGGCTCACCAACCAGGGCTGGAAGGACTCGGGCGATTCGATGGTCGACGGACAAGGACGGCAGCTCGAGCAGCCCATTGCCGTTGTGGAGGCGCAGGGATATGCGGTGGCGGCCCTACGGTCGGCAGCCCGACTTGAGATCGAGCTGGGAGAACCGGTGCGGGCGGCCCCCCTTCGTGTCGAGGCTGACGAACTCCAGCAGCGCATCGATGACCGCTTCTGGCGCAATGATCTCGGCACTTTCGCCATGGCGATCGGCAAGGACGGTTGGGTGGCCGACACGGTTTCGTCCAACCCGGGCCACCTGTTGTGGGCAGAAGCCGTTCGCCCGGAGAGGGCAGCGGCGGTCGCCAGATCACTGATCAGCGATGAGATGTGGTCTGGGTGGGGCATCCGCACTCTCATCCGAGACCACCCGGCTTACCATCCGGTCTCCTATCACCGGGGCAGCGTGTGGCCTCACGACACCATGCTGGCTATCGCCGGGCTGGTTTCATACGGGCACTTCGATGAAGCACTCACCTTGGTGGGAGGGCTACTCGCAGCATCGCCGCACTTCTCCTACGAACTCCCCGAGTTGTTCTCCGGCATCTCCAGCAACGAAGTCCCGCACCCCGTTGGGTATCCAACGAGCTCGTCACCCCAGGCCTGGGCGGCGGCGGTGCCGATCTACATGACTGAGCAACTGCTCGGGATCCGACCAAACCTGCCCGCCGGGCGAGTAGAGGTCGCTCCGCGGCTTCCGGACGGTATCGAACTCGAGCTTGACGGCCTTCGGCTGGGCGACGGCGTGCTTTCACTACGCGCCGAAGGACGCCGAGCCCAATTCCTCGAGGTGCCGCCGGGCATCGACGTAGTCGTGCGCTGACCGGCAGAACCGCACGGATCAAACCCTCGCTGAGCCTCCGAAGGTGACCCAGATCACAGCTAGCACTGTTCCGCGATGGAGGCTCTCGGCAATCTGCTGGGGGCCTCCATGCGATTTCCGTGCCAAACAGCACATCGAAGTTGCAACACCGAAATCGCACTGTTCCAACTAACGATATGGCCCGCCCATAACCGGCAATATGTATGGTCAGGCCTCAGCCATCAGAGACCGCAAAAGGGCTGTGGTCTCAGGGGGTGAACGCAACACTGTGGTGAGATGTTTGTTGTCTCGTTGAGGAGGT